>NZ_CP096295.1:0-253713 GCF_033676005.1 Providencia sp. PROV252
CTCACAGGCCGCTGGTGGCGTGGCCTACAGAGGATTGAGGTGAGTTTGAAAGGGAGGAAAGTGAGTTTGAAAGGGAAGAAAGTGAGTTTGGATGGGATTTGGGTGTGGTACAGTGGGAAACTCGGTGAGTCTGAAAGGGGAAAGCCGAGTTTTTATTCACAACCATGAGGGGTTATGGTTTGATGCAACAAAATTGTAGTAATAACATCCTGTTATTCAAGGATGCGATACCTGCTGACGAAAATTCGTCACACAGGAAACTCACAATAACAAACAGTTCGAGTGTTCAACCCGTCTCGTTATTGCGGCTTGGCGTGTTTACACCGAATATCCGATCGAAAGGAAAGGTTGGTAAGCCGTTGGACGCGAGCGAATCGCTCAGCTACCTGGAGTATGCCCGTAGTGAAGGCTACACCAACGTGGTGATCACCGGTCCACAGCTTAACTATTTCATTGATTTTCGTTGCTGGTTGGGGATTATCCATGCGTTTAGCGCATGTCCTGATGCTCTGCATGGAAATAAGATCAAGGTTAAATTCAGCGAGTTCTCGCAGTTCTGCGGGTATCCATCGAAGCGGCTAGATTCGAAATTGCGTAAGGAGATAGCCGACTCGTTAACTCGAATCAGGGCAAAGACCATCACATTCACAACGCCAGGTACCAAGAAGTTTTTGGTAACAGGCTTGCTGTTGAAGGCAGAATTTGATGTTGTCGATGATCTGGTTGTACTGGAAGCAGATGAGCGCCTTTGGGAGCTCTACAGCAATGACCACTTAAGTTTGTTACGACGCAAGCCGCTAATGGCACTGCCGAGAAATGAGACAGCCCAGGCGCTGTATACTTATTTCGAAGCGTTGCCACGACAGCCTGCGCCAATCCAAATGTCGAGGCTTCGTGAACGCTTGATGATGAATGGTAGGGTCGCAGACCAAAACCGTAAAATCACCGACGCTCTCAACGAACTGAATAGTATTGGCTATTTGCAATACGAGGTCATCAAGGCTGGACGGGACTCGGTCGTGCATGTTCACAACCGAAACCCGACGTTGGATTAAGCGAGTCATATCGGAAACCCGTCGAAAGGCGGGTTTTTTATTTGGTAAACAAAACGAATGAAAGAGTGAGTTTGAACGGGTAATTCTGATAGGAGTAAGCTTGAGAAAGGTGAGTTGTGGTGGGTATGCGTCCTGTCCAAAGTGAGTCGTAGCGGGTAACCTAGCGATAAAGTGTGTTATAGCGGGAACTGATCGGTTAAAAAGAGAACAAACTCAGGAGTTTTAGACAAGAAGCGGGCTGTAGGGACATAAAACAGGGTAAAAAATCAACATTATTCCCTTGCCATCCCATCCAATCACACCTTTTTCGTCAGGCCTTGATCAACAAGACTATATTTCCCGTTCAAACTCACCGAAACTAAGTATATATTTCCCGCTCAAACTCACTTTGGTGAGATTCGGGGCATGGTCTGAATGCAATAAAACAATAAAACTACCCGTTCAATCTCACCTTTTGACCTGGTGGCGAAAATTTCGTCACGGGCTTGGCTGGGGATACTATGGTATCAGGAGGAATTATGAATCAATTTGGTGAACAGCTGAAGCTGTACTCTGATCGCCAGCGCGATGAAAAAAAGCGGACGGCATTGGATGTTCAATACGTGCAGTCCGAAGGAAAAGAAGGTTTTCTGACGCTGAATATCTCGATGGCACCCATGACATTGGAAGGGCGCGATGTGCTCTGGGATCAGAAAATCACGATACAACTGTCCCGGTATGAATTGACCGCATTTTGCGGCGCTTTATTCGGGCTTGAAAAAGAAATGCGTGCTAAGTTCCACGGCGCGAACAAAAACAAAGGCTTTGTGGTAAATAACAATGGGTCAGTGGGTTGCGGCATGACGATCTCTGAAGCCGGGAATACAATGACATTCATGTTAGATCATGCTCGGCGAATAGAGTTGGGCGCTTTTGTACTGCGACGTCAAGCTGAAGCTTGGAAAATGTCAGCCAGTGATGTGTTGGCAATCATGCGTCAGTCGGTCAGTATCAAAAAACAGTGAGTTTGCTGAGGGGCAAACTTTCTGTTTGTGCTCCGTGGGGGAGCGATAAAAGGGGGTAAGTGTTGAAAAAGCCATTCCTGCTTCTGGCTGGTATGCTCATGTTGACAGCAGAGCTCCATGCCTCAGTCGATACATCCGATCAGCAACAGGACTCTCGCATTAATCAGATCGGTGCAAGCCCTGTGGAAACTCGGCCGTATTCTGAAATCAAACATCACGTCCATGATGGCCCGGTCGAATTATTCCTGGTTGAGGAAGTGACTTCCGTTGACCAGTCGCTGCACACCGTCGTTATTTACGACGGAAGCCGATACGAACTGAAAGGGCAGGTGGATTGGCTCAGTCCTGGAAAAGGCAACATGCCTCCTGGTGGCTGGGCATTCACTGTCTTCGCCTCTACAAAGGAAACATACGCTTGCTCGCCGGAGGTGGTGCAATCAGGCAACGGTTCATGTGTGCTGTTTGTGCCGAAAAATGAAGAAACACCGCTGTAAAGTCACAGCCCTGATTATCACAAATTTACAGACGATAATCAGGATGACGTTTCCACGGGCTGACAGGGAGGAAACCTAAAAGCCCATAAATTGAAGGTAGTCGGTATACCAGGATAATTATCCATTGTTGGGGTAACCGGCACGGCGACCGCCACCCGTAAGGGTTTTACAAACGAGTTGAGCATATGAAAATCATGATCAGGGTAATCGTATCTGTAGTGGCAATGGCCGTTTCCGCTCAGGTTGTTTCGGCAGAAATGCAATCGGTGAATTTTGTGGTGCCATCTTCAGTGGCAAATCAGGATCCGACCGGCGTAAAAAAATTACGCATGAATTTGGACCGGTTTTTTGTTAATTCTCTGGTCGAAGGGGAGCAGCAGCAACTGGTACAGCCGGTTTATTTTGAAGGGCCATATCGCTATTCACTGATCCGTGCCTTTGATGGCAATAACACCGTTATTCATCTGGCAGGCAGTAAACATGTTTTATCGGGTGTGTCGGGCAGGTTTACGCCTATGCAGGCGGGTAAAAAACTGGTGGCGTTACGTGACAGCGAAGACACCGTCTTGGTTTGTCAAGAGAGAGTGCTGCGGTTGAAGTTCGCTAAATGCTGGCAGGTTGTTCACAGTGATCTGCCGCTCGCAGTGATCCCAGAAGAAACCGAGTGAATGCATCGTAAAGTGGTCACTTTCGATCGCGCTACGTGAAATCCGAAGGAGTTTGCGGATGATTATGGCTGAATCGGTAGAATTACCGAGCTTGATTTCGTTGGGTATTACAGTTGCCAGTGCTGTGTTTTTTGTTTACTTCTGGAATAGGGATAGGCTGGGTTTTTTGTTGGTCCCGACGTTTTTTGTTTTTCTTTTGGCTTTGTCGGTCTTTTTGACTTGCTGTATGCTGCCAACTGTCAACACTGAAGACACGAAGCAAGCTAAGCATTATGCGACAGAATGCGTGTTGTTAGAAATGGGCATACCGACCCAGTTCGGCAGAATGAATAAACTGAAATGCCACGAGATCATCGAGCATGTTGGAACGGACTCTTACCAGTGGCATATGGCTCTGTACGAAAAGCTGAAGCAGAAAGAAAAGGTATAAAAAATCTGCGATCGGCGATCGGTGTGATATGCTGATGGCAACTGAAGTAGCGAGCGTGTCTGAGGGGACGCGCCGCGCGAGGGGTTCCCCCAGAGCGGGGTAGATTAAGCCACCAGCAAAATGCCGCACTAATCATGCGGCATTTTTGTTTCTAGCCATACATCACTTTAATGTAACTTCAGATCTGGAGTCATTCAGATATTTCAGGCATAAAGCTTTAAAGTCAGACTTCCATTCCTCAATTCGAAAATCATAGCGTTCTTGAAATGCACTTGTCTCTGTGTACATGGAGAACGCATAATTCTGATATAACTTTAGGGCAGTGACTGGCTGGTTAAGAGAGAAATATGCGTCGATGCATTCTTTCATCATCGGGTAGTTATGATTGGTTTTTGTGCCGCCGAAATTTAAGTCAAGCCCACCACTAGTGACTTTTTGAATAACAGGATCTGAGCTGAGCTCTGAAAAATCCATGCCTTGCTTCAAAAAATAAAGCACTTTGTCATGCGGTACTCCGAATCCCCAGTTCGACACATAAGAATTTAAGGCGGCTTTGATACTCAGAAGTCTATTTTTCGATTGTTGATATAAACCGGCTAAAGCGAGCCAGTATTCGCTGGATTCTGTGAATGAATTACAGGCCATTAGGCCGTAATGAATTGCATCCTCGATCTTTTGTTTTTCGCGAAAATGCTGTGATTGCTTAAACAAATTAACGGCAAGCAGGGGTTGTGTGCCCATTTCATCGAAAAGTCCAAAGTTTGCTCCTAGCCCTGTAATATCAAGGGCTACAGATAGTGTGTTATACGACAGTATTAACACTTGATACTATTACATTGAAAAATTAAAGGTTCTAATTTCCTCAGTAAGGAATTATCAATAAATAAAGATAGCGTTCGTTTAGATAATTCATAGGCCAATATATATGTTTTGACGAATGTATTTCCTTGGTATATCTTACACACATTAAATATAGGAGAAAGTATGGAACCACTACTGCTGTTTAAAATTTTAGCCGACCAAACCAGACTGGATATCGTGCTACTGCTAAAAGCATCTGGTGAACTGTGTGTTTGCGACATCTATACGGCCTTGAATTTATCGCAACCAAAGACTTCTCGACATCTAGCAATGCTTAGAGAGTCGGGTCTTTTGCTCGATTCAAAACATGGTAAATGGGTTCATTATCGATTATCTCCAGCATTACTACCGTGGGTGAAAAGTATCATTGATGTCACCTATGCCACAGAGAAAAATAGAGTTGCAGATTTACTCAAAAGCTTAGAGACAAAAGAACCTGCGAGTAGCTGTTCTATATAAAAATTTTTAAGTTAACATATTCGAAAAAACATATATAAGGTTGAGATATGAAAAAATTAGAAGTCTTTGATCCCGCATTATGCTGTAGCACTGGTGTTTGCGGAACCGAAGTCGATCAAGCATTGGTAGACTTCGCAACAGATGTGGATTGGTTAAAAAAACAAGGGGCAAGTATAAGGCGTTTTAATTTAGCGCAAGAGCCTATGGAGTTCGTTAACAACACAAAAGCAAAAACATTTTTGGAAACCGCAGGCGCCGAGTCACTTCCACTATTGATTCTTGATGGTGAGATTGTGCTGACTGGTCGATACCCAAAACGACATGAGCTAGCAAGATGGTTTGGTATTCGGCCGAATATTGAAAAAGCCGAAATTGTTAAATCGTGTTGTGGTAATGGTAAAACGTGTTGTTAACAGGAGCAATAAAATGAAATTTTTAGATAACACACCTAATTATTTATTTTTTACTGGAAAAGGTGGTGTGGGTAAAACTTCTATTTCTTGTGCGACCGCAATTAAGTTGGCTGAAAAAGGGAAAAAAGTCTTACTGGTGAGCACTGATCCAGCTTCTAACGTTGGGCAAGTATTCTCTCAATCGATAGGCAACAATATTAAGCCAATAACATGGGTTCCAAATTTATTTGCTATTGAAATAGACCCTCAAGCTGCCGCTGAAGAATATCGAAACAAAATTATTAATCCAATCAAAGAAAGTTTACCTGAAGCGGTAATTCAAAGTATTACGGAACAGCTATCAGGTGCCTGTACCACAGAGATTGCAGCTTTCGATGAATTTACTGGGTTGTTAACCAATACCGAAATTACAAAGCAATTTGACTATATCATTTTTGATACCGCACCAACGGGGCATACCATCCGTTTATTACAACTCCCGAGTGCATGGAGTGATTTTATTACTGATAATCCTGATGGTGCGTCATGTTTAGGGCCAATGTCTGGTCTTGATAAACAACGTGAACAGTACAGCATGGCGGTGGAAGCGTTGAGTGATAAATCACTAACAAGGTTAGTATTAGTTGCACGACCTCAATCAGCGGCATTGAGAGAGGTTGCGAGAACCTATAGCGAGTTGTCATCTCTGGGTATCAGAAATCAGCAATTAATTGTCAATGGTGTTTTCCCTGAAACGGCGGTGACTGAAAATGATAAGTTATCCCATGCGCTCTACTCTCGTGAACAAGCGGCATTAGCATCTATGCCTGAAGCACTACGCTCGTTACCTGTCGATATTATTTATTTACAAAATATCAATATGGTGGGTGTCGATGCACTGAAGCAGTTGTTATCTAATGAGATGCCACAAATTCCAACTATTACCCCGACAAAACAACCTATTTCTTTACCCACCTTGTCAGAACTGGTTGGCGAAATATCTCAGCAACAGCATGGGCTGATTATGTTAATGGGCAAAGGTGGTGTAGGGAAAACAACGATTGCGGCATCAATCGCGGTTAAATTGGCAGAAAAAGGGCTTGATGTACATCTGACTACATCCGATCCAGCCGCGCATATTGAATCAACCCTCGATGGTGTTTTACCGAATCTTCAAGTTAGCCGAATTGACCCTATCGCTGAAACTGAACGTTATCGTCATTATGTCTTAGAAACAAAAGGGAAAGATTTAGATGCAGAGGGGCGCGCATTACTTGAGGAAGATTTGCGCTCTCCTTGTACTGAAGAAATTGCGGTATTCCAGGCTTTTTCTCGCATCATTAGAGACGCGGGTAAACGTTTTGTCGTCATGGATACTGCGCCGACTGGGCATACATTATTACTTCTGGATGCAACAGGGGCATACCATAAAGAAATTGCTAAGAATATGGGTGAAAAAGGCCACTATTTAACGCCGATGATGCAATTACAAGATCCTGAACGCACCAAAGTCATTATTACGACACTCGCTGAAACAACGCCTGTGCTTGAGGCGGAAAATTTGCAAAATGATTTAATACGGGCAGACATACATCCGTGGGCGTGGGTAATCAATAACAGTCTATCTATCACGGAAACAACCTCACCATTGTTACTTTCAAGAGCAGAACAGGAAGTCGCTCAGATTGAAAAGGTGACATCAACATTGGCAAAACGTGTTGCTATTGTTCCTTTGCTTGAAACAGAGCCTGTGGGGATATCTGCATTAAGTCAGCTCGCAGAATAAGTTTTATTTTCTAAAAATAAAAGGTGCGGAAAAGCACCTTTTAAATGAGGTTGTTATGTTTATTGCCGCATTCATTTTTATTTTAACGATCACCTTTGTTATTTGGCAGCCCAAAGGACTGGGTATTGGCTGGAGTGCTACAGCAGGGGCTGTATTGGCACTGATCTTTGGTGTGATCAGTTTTCAAGACATCCCGATTGTTTGGAACATTGTTTGGAATGCCACGGCGACATTTGTCGCCGTAATTATCATTAGCCTACTTTTAGATGAAAGTGGTTTCTTTGAATGGGCGGCATTACATATTGCCAAGTGGGGCGGGGGTAAAGGAAAACTGTTATTCAGTTATATCGTGTTACTTGGTGCAACGGTTGCGGCCTTATTTGCCAATGATGGCGCAGCATTGATATTAACGCCCATTGTGATTGCGATGTTATTGGCACTTGGTTTCAACAAAGGCACGACATTAGCCTTTGTCATGGCTGCCGGGTTTATTGCAGATACGGCGAGCTTGCCGCTGATTGTTTCGAACCTCGTGAATATCGTTTCTGCGGACTTCTTTAATATTGGATTTACTGAATATGCATCGATTATGGTCCCAGTGGATATTGCAGCAATTATTGCAACATTAGCGATGCTGCATTGGTTTTTCCGCAAAGATATTCCTAAACAATATGATGTTACCAAACTGAGTGAACCGACTTTAGCCATTAAGGACATGACAACGTTTAAAGCAGGTTGGCTGGTATTGGTACTGCTACTTATTGGTTTCTTTGTCTTAGAACCATTAGGTCTTCCAGTGAGTGCAATTGCGGCTATTGGCGCCTTAATTCTTTGGGTGATTGCAGCCAGAGGCCATACGATTAATACCCAAAAAGTATTACGTGGCGCACCGTGGCAAATCGTCATTTTCTCTTTAGGTATGTACTTGGTTGTTTATGGTTTAAGAAATGCAGGGTTAACCGATTATCTTTCTGAAACGCTCAATTACCTTGCAGACAAAGGGTTATGGGCAGCAACAATTGGTACGGGATTTATAACTGCATTTTTATCCTCAATAATGAATAATATGCCAACGGTATTAATTGGTGCTTTATCCATTGAAGGGAGTGAAGCGTCAGGGCTAATTCAACAAGCAATGGTTTATGCCAATGTGATTGGTGCCGATTTGGGGCCTAAGATTACACCTATAGGGAGTTTGGCGACGTTGCTGTGGCTGCATGTTTTATCACAAAAGAACATGAGCATTACATGGGGATACTATTTTAAAACAGGGTTCATCATGACACTCCCTGTACTTACCGTCACTCTCGTTGCTTTAGTGCTTCGACTTTCACTGTTAAATTAAGGCTAACCGAATGAATGAAATTACCATTTATCACAATCCAAATTGTGGCACTTCACGCAATACGCTTGCTATGATCCGCAATAGCGGCGTTGAGCCAACGATTATTTATTATTTAGAAACACCGCCGACTAAAGATATGTTAGTACAACTTATTGCTGATATGAATATTACGGTAAGGGCGTTACTACGAAAAAATGTTGAACCGTATGAACAATTAGCTTTAGAAAATGATATTTATACCGATGACCAACTGATTGATTTTATGTTGCAGTACCCAATACTGATTAATAGACCCATTGTTGTTACGCCAATAGGAACTAAACTTTGCCGACCTTCAGAAGTCGTATTGGATATATTACCTCATCCGCAACAACGTGAATTTATCAAAGAAGATGGTGAGGTTATTGTTGATAAACAAGGCATTAGAGTAAAGTAAATCACTGACGATATTTATCATGATGAGCGTACCGATGTATGGCATCAGTACGCTCATGTTAATCCGGTACTTGCTTAAGGTCGTTGATATTGGTATTTTAAAAAAATATACTATTCATAGGAACAGCTGATCATATTATGCGCCTTACTCCACCCTGAGATACCCCCTTCCTTTTAGGTTGATACTAAATCAGCCAATTTCCACATCCCTTCTTTGGGATAATTTCGTTTATTTAAAATATACTCTCCCATCTTGGGATTGATAGATTACAAGGTAGTCTAATATGCTTTTGTCCTCCTCTCGTCAGGACTGGCTGGGTAACATCCGTGGGGATGTCCTAGCCGGTATTGTTGTTGCTTTAGCGTTAATTCCTGAAGCCATCGCATTTTCAATTATTGCAGGCGTCGACCCCAAAGTTGGGTTATACGCCGCATTTTCTATTGCGGTAATTATCGCTTTTATCGGGGGGCGCCCCGGCATGATTTCATCGGCAACTGGTGCAATGGCACTTTTAATGGTCGTTCTGGTGAAAGAACATGGCCTTCAGTACCTATTAGCTGCGACGGTATTAACCGGGATATTTCAAGTTATCGCAGGATATTTAAAGCTCGGTAATTTAATGCGATTTGTTTCACGTTCGGTGGTAACGGGATTTGTTAATGCGCTGGCTATCTTGATTTTTTTAGCGCAACTCCCTGAATTAACCAATGTGAGTTGGCATGTTTATGCGATGACCGCGGCAGGCTTAGGGATTATCTATCTGTTTCCATTAGTCAATAAAACCATTCCGTCTCCATTAGTGTGTATTGTTGTATTAACGATAATTTCAATATGGCTTGGTCTTGATATCCGAACGGTTGGTGATATGGGCGTTCTGCCTGACAGTTTGCCTATCTTTCTTTTGCCCGATATTCCCTTGAATATTGAAACGCTACTTATCATATTACCCTACTCATTAGCGCTTGCTGTTGTTGGCTTATTGGAATCAATGATGACTGCAACGATTGTGGATGATTTGACGGATACAACCAGTGATAAAAATCGAGAATGTAAAGGGCAAGGCATTGCCAATATAGCCACTGCATTTATTGGCGGGATGGCAGGATGTGCGATGATCGGTCAATCCATTATCAATATAAAATCGGGTGGCCGAGGTCGATTATCGACACTGGTTGCGGGTGTTGTTTTATTACTAATGGTGGTTTTTCTTAATGATTGGGTATCAAAAATCCCTATGGCGGCGTTAGTTGCTGTGATGATTATGGTGTCAATTGGGACCTTTTCTTGGCAATCCCTTGCCGATATACGAGTCCATCCGCTATCGACCAGCATCGTTATGATAGCCACCGTCATTGTTGTCGTTTGGACCCATAATCTGGCTTACGGGGTACTTGTCGGGGTGCTCATCGCAGCGCTTAATTTTGCCAATAAAGTCGCGAGATACATGACAGTTACATCAAGACTAGACAGAAAGGTACGTCATTATGAAGTTCGGGGACAAATTTTCTTTGCCACATCGGAACGCTTTGTTAATGTCTTTGATTTTAAAGAAGACATTGATAAAGCGATTATTGATGTGAATCATGCTCATTTTTGGGATATCACTTCCGTCAGCGCGTTAGATAAAGTGGTGATTAAGTTTCGACGTGAAGGCATTGATATTGAAATTAAGGGGATGAATGAAGCCACTGCAACGTTGGTTGATAAGTTTGGTATTCATGACGACCCGGAAAAAATTGAAAAATTCATGGGAGGTCATTAATTATGACAGCAGATATCATTCAAAAAACTTGCGTAATTGGGTGTATTGACCGTTCGCCCTCGGCGATTGCCGTTTGTCACGCAAGTACTTGGATAGCTCAAACACTCAAACTTCCGCTGACACTGTTACACATGAATGAAAAAATCTCGACATCAGCACACCATGATTTAAGTGGGGTCATTGGATTTGATACCCGAGAAACTTTATTGAATGAACTCGTGGATATTGAGGAAAAGCGGGCGCGTTTAACCCGTGAGGAAGGCCGACAATTATTGATGAGTGCAAAAGAAATCACTCAAGATTTAGGTCTTCTTGATGTTAATACACTTCAGCGGCAAGGAGCTTTAGCCGAAGTGCTAAATCAAGATGATACGCATATTGTTGTACTCGGTCGTCGAGGCGAGCAATCTGAATTAACGGGGCATATTGGCCGTCAACTCGAAGGCATTATTCGTCTTCAAAAAAACTCAGTGCTTATCTGTAAGCAAAATTTTACCCCACCAAAAAAGATGATGATTGCGTTTGATGGAAGTGAGGAAGGTGAACGCGTCATTCATCGGTTAACACAAGTGAAATTATTAGCCGGTAGTGATTGCTATCTGGTAATGCACGGTAACCAAGACAGTCAACTCAAAAAAGCACAAAACCGACTTCATCAAGCCGACATTAAGGTGAAAGCCAATTTACTTGAGGGTGCCGATAGCATCGTTGATGAATTGTGTAACTTTGCAGTACAACACCATATTGATTTGATCATCATGGGGGCTTTTGGTCATTCGCGAGTGAAGCAATTTTTTACCGGAAGTCATACGACAGAGATGATACATAAAACGCCCGTGTCATTACTCATCATTCGTTAGTTTTTTCGTCTATTGTCATTATTACCAATAGAGGTGACTCACTTTCGTCACCTCTCTATCATAATAAGTGGCTACGATTTATCCACAATATGAATAAAGTGAATGTGTTTTTCATATTGATCGAGGATATCATGAATAATCTGCGCTTCACTCCATCCCATAATATCGTAGTCCTGCCCACCTTCCTTTAAATAGACTTCAGCGCGGTAATATTTCTGAGGTTCATTATTTTCATCATCATCCATCCCCACTAATGCAAAAGACGGCGTCAGGTAGTCCCGTAATCGTATTTCATAGAGAAAATTGAGACTCTCACCAAATTGCACTTCCAGAGTCACCCTATCGTCCTTATTATGGATAGCGGCCTCTGTGCTCTGCTTTTCCAACTCAGTGATGACAGATTGCATAGCGGGCTCAATCACTTCTGTCATGAAACGTTTAACCTGATTACGTTTAGGGAAGAAGGCTATTTTACGTAATCGACGCTCCCATGATAACCCCCCACGTCCTGTATTCGGTGCTAAAGTGGCAAGCTGTTGACTGTCTTTTTTGTAAACATCAATACGTAAGGCTTTTAGCAATCCGACGATAGCAGTCAATAAAATAATCGCAAAGGGTAGCGCGGTAGCAATTGTCATGGTTTGTAATGCCGTTAATCCTCCGGCCAGTAAAAGTGTGATTGCAACGGCCCCCATCAAAAAGGCCCAAAAAATACGTTGCCATACTGGCGTGTGAATTTCACCACCGGAGGCTAACGTATCGACAACCATCGCACCGGAATCCGCGGATGTCACAAAAAAAACAATGACCATCAGCATCGCGACAAAAGAAAGGGCAGATGAAAACGGAAAGTAATTTAAAAATTCAAATAAAGCGAGAGCAACGTCTTTTTGAACCACTTGCGCCAACATTTCTGCCCCATTATCGCGGATCAGATGGATGGCACTATTGCCAAAAAAAGTCATCCAAAGTAGCGTAAACCCGGCAGGGACAAACAGAACGCCAGTGACAAACTCGCGAATGGTACGCCCTCGAGAAATTCTGGCGATAAACATCCCGACAAAAGGCGACCATGAAAGCCACCATCCCCAATACAATAATGTCCATCCCCCCAACCATTCACTGGATTGCGGTTCATAAGCATAAAGATTGAAGGTTTTATTGATAATATCTGAAAGATAAGCGCCTGTATTTTGGACAAAAGATTTGAGTAACAATACGGTCGGGCCTAAAATCCCAATCAATAGCAGTAACAATCCGGCTAAACTGAGATTGATCTCAGAGAGAATTCGTATCCCTTTATCTAAACCACTGACCACCGATAACGTGGCTAATCCCGTGATCACCACAATCAAAATCACTTGCATCGTTGGACTAACGGGAAAACCAAAGAGGTGTGCTAATCCTGCATTCACTTGCAAAACACCAAAGCCTAATGATGTCGCCACCCCGAAAACGGTGCCGACAACAGCAAAAATATCGACAGCATGACCAATAGGTCCATAAATCCGTTCACCAATGATCGGGTAAAGTGCTGAACGTAAGGTGAGCGGTAAGCCATGTCGATAACTAAAAAAAGCGAGAATTAAGGCGACAATCGCATAAATCGCCCAAGCATGTAGTCCCCAATGGAAAAACGTAATTTCCATCGCTTCTCTTGCAGCTTGAACTGTCTGTGGGTCTCCAATGGGAGGAGCAAGATAATGCATCACGGGTTCTGCGACCCCAAAAAACATAAGCCCAATTCCCATTCCAGCAGAAAACAACATAGCAAACCAGGAAAGATAACTGAATTGGGGCTGGGAATGGTCAGGACCCAATTTAATTTCACCAAATCGAGAGAGGCCTAAATAGGCGACAGTCAATAAAATTAAGGCAACAGCCAGAATATAAAACCAGCTGGCATTCTCAAAAAGTTGTGCCTGTAGAGCTTTGAGCAAAATTTCAGAACGTTGAGGAAAAATAGCGGCTATTGCAACGACACATATAATAATAAAAGCGGAAACAAAGAAAACGGGCGGATTTATCTTCCCCCACGTTTGAGACTTTTGTGGTGATAATGACATTCAATCTCCCTTTTAATGCGTGCTCATGATTGTCATGAAGCTCGGTTTATTGTGATAAATATAAGTTATTTAATTAAAAAGTATCCAATCACTTGTTTATACTTAAATATCTCTCTCATGTCATTCCACGCGGTATGACTCATTGTTGAGTAACATAAACTTGATAAACGAATAGAGGGACATTTATTGCGCTATTTTCATCGATTTTGATACTTTCGAAATAGTATGCCGCGAACAACCTATCAGGTTTTCTATTTGGCTATAGCTTTTTTTCTCCATCAGAAGGCCTTCAATTTTTTGGTGTAATATTTTGTTGATCGGACGGCCTTTATACTTCCCTTCTTGTTTGGCTTTTTGCACTCCTTGCGCTTGACGACGCCGTCTATCTTCGTAATCCTTTCTTGCAACCGCTGCCAGCATGTCTAACATCATACTGTTAAGGGCAGCAAGCATTCGTTCTGTAAATTCATCGGTGCGACTCATAAACTGGTAACTGGTTGGGAGGTCTAAAGAAACGACCTTTAACCCTTTGTGTCCAATGAGATATTTTAATTTTTCCCAGTCATCGGCATTCAAGCGGCTAATTCTATCTACCTGTTCAACTAAAATAATATCACCGGGCATGGCCACATTGAGTAAGCGAAAGAGTTCAGGTCTGTGAAGCTGAGCGCCTGACTCATTTTCTTCAAACCAGCAGGCAATTTGTAGCCCCATTCCTTCAGCAAATTTCAACAGTTCATTTTTTGCTCTTGACACATCCTGTTCATGCGTAGAAGCACGTAGATATCCATAAATTCGTATATTTGTCTTCATCGGTGCACTATACATTGGTGTTGTTATAGTAGTGCATTATACATCTATTTTTTATACTTATTACACTAGAGTTTACCTAGTGTAGTTAAGGTAGACTTAAATTGCACTTCTGTATCGATTACGCGCGCATTCATTATATGATGTTGTTTATTTTTAGAGGATAGAGGATAGAACATAACCACAATGAAAGAGATTAAATCAGGCCGTATTCAAATTTTGACTGAACAGGAAATTCATGAGCTCTATTCTCGTCCAATATTTAATCAAATTGAGCGTGAAGAATATTTTTCATTAGATCCGAGTATCAAAAAAATCCTCGCTAAAATGGGAAAAATTGAAACGAAAATATATTTAATTCTTCTGATCGGTTATTTTCGCGCTAAGCCTGTTGTTGCTCAATTTAAGCTACGAGAGGTTAAACACGATGTTGACTACATTTATGCGACTCATTTTCCAAATAGAAAACCGAAATACCCCTTTATTGCTAAAAGTACTCGTGCAACATTGATAGCGAAAATGTATGAAATACTCGGTTTTTCGCGGCTATTAAAGCGAGATAAACAAGCTTTGATAGAGCGCTTAAATGATGTCGCAACAATCTGCACATATCCCAAATATATTTTTGATGAATGCCTCGCTTTTTTAGGTCAAAACAGAATTGGATTAGTGGGTTATTCCACTTTGCAAAATATGGTCACCACGATTTTAGCTAATGAGAGGCATCGAACCGAGTTGATCCTGTCAAATAGCGTGCCACCAATAATACATAAAAAATTAAAGAAGATACTGCATACAAAAGGAGTATTAAATAGTCTATCTGGTCAACAAGGCGCAGCTAAAGATTTTACACCTACAGAGCTCGCAAGTGAAATTGAAACGCATAACACCATAAAAAGTGTGTATCCCGACGTAAAACGTCTTGTTGGTGAATTGAGATTATCATTAGGTAACTTAAGCTATTATGCATCGATTATTCAACATCAATCGATTTATAAAATTCGTCGATTTCCCGAATGGCAAGGCATGTTATATCTGGTTTGTTATCTATTTTTTCGCTATCAAGAAACTAATGATAAATTGGTAACAGCTTTTTTGTATGTGACGAGAAAGCAAAGGGAAGCTGCGAGTGCTTCAGCTAAGTTACGCATTGCAGAAGAACTGGAAATTATTCGTGAAAAGTTAATGCATGCGGGTAATATTTTACACCTCTTTGTTGATGAAACCGTCAGTGACAATACGCAATTTGGTGATATTCGCCAAAATGCATTTACAATGATCTCTAAAGATGAAATTCAGTTAATAAGTCAACATCTTAATAAGAATAATTTTGATAAAACCCATTATGAGTGGCTATACATTGATACACAATACAGAAAAATTGCGAATACGATGAGATCACTTTTTCTCGCTATTGATATCGAATGCGAACCAGGATTACACCTGCTGTCTTCCCAATTATTAACAGCAAAATTAGAACTTCAAAAAGATAAGCACATTTCTACCGTCGATCAGCGATTACTGTTAAAAAACGATAAACCTTTTATCTTGATAGATGAACAGGTTAATACTCAACGATTTGAATACTATTTATACCAAAAAGTAGCTAGGATGATTGAGAGTAACCATATTTATATCAATGAAAGCGCCAATAACAAGCGTTTAGCCGATGATTTGATTTCAGCCGCCGAGTGGAAAAAAAGCCATGTCATCATTCAAAAAACAGGGTTAACTCGGCTCAATACGCCAATAGAACAAACGCTTTCGGAATTAACGCAAAAATTGAGCGATCAAATAGAGCGTATTGGTCGTAATATCCATGATGGAGCCAATGATTTCGTGACACTTCAACCGCGTTCAAATCAGTTAACATGGAAACTGGCGAATAAACGCTGGAAAGATGATATTGATAATCCCATATATAACCAGCTCCAACATATGGGGATCATTGAAATTATGGACTATGTTCATCAAAAAACGGGTTACTTAGATGCATTCAAAAATATCGCCTCAAAAAAGAAAAACACTAAGGCCAAAGAGGGCGATTTACTTGCTTGCATATTTGGAAATGGCTCAAACTATGGTGTTCATCATATGTCATCAATATCAGATAGAGCCATCGGTGTGCTTAGAGCCGTCAATGATGGGTATATTAGGCCTGAAACAACGAGTGAAGCTAATGATATGATAGCTGATGCTTTAGCAAAACTCCCCATTTTCAAATATTATACGATTAACGAAAGTGCCCCATTTGGTAGTATTGATGGCCAAAAACATGGTTGCCGAATCAATACATTTAAAGCCCGTTTTTCTGCTAAATATTTCCGAAAAGGGAAAGGCGTATCAGCACTCACATTAGTTTCAAATCATGTACCAATAAATACGAAAGTGATTTCAGCCAATGAATATGAGGCTCACCACGCATTCGATTTACTCTATAATAATACCAGCCATATTCAGCCCAAAACATTAGCAACAGACACGCATGGCGTTAACAATGTAAACTTTGCTATCCTTGATCTCTTTGGGTATCAGTTTGCCCCGCGATATGCAAAATTTAAACACGTTTTTAATGAATTGTTTGAGATCGAGTATGATGAAATCCTTTCCCTGAAACTTAAAAAATCGCTCAACTTATCACTCATTCAAGAAGAGTGGGAAAATATTCAATGGATAATTTGTTCATTAAGCCGTAAAACGACGACACAAAGCACGGTGATTACTAAGCTTTCTAACAGTAAGAAAAACAATCGCACCTTAGCGGCTCTTCGTGAATATGACCGAATAATTAAGTGTTTATACGTTCTCGATTATGTTGATGACAAAATGCTCAGGCAGTTTGTCCAACAAGCACTTAATCGGGGTGAGGCTTACCATCAATTACGGCGTGCAATTGCGTCAATTAATGGTAATCAATTCAGAGGTGGCGATGATTACCAGATAGAACAATGGAATGATTGTGCTCGTATCATTGCTAACTGCATTATTTATTATAATTCTGCATTATTATCCAGTTTGATTGAAAAATTTGCGCGTGAAAATAATCAAGAAGCGGTGAATATGATAGCTGAGTTATCACCTGTCGCATGGCAGCATATACAGCTGGCCGGTAATTACACCTTTGGCCTTAAAAAAGATAATATTGTACTGGAAAGATTACTGGAGAATTTAGATCCTCTTATTTCAGAAGAGTCGTTAAGCTTAGCGGCATAGTCTATTAATATTATTAAACTATATATCGGCTGTAGTCCTTGATATCAAAGGGCTACAAGCAAACTTTGGACTTTTCGATGAAATGGGCACACAACCCCAAGCAGGGGATCGTCAATCACTGAATCATCATCCTGACAGTCATTATCCATTTCCAGGCACTCCGCCAATATTAACGCATTTGAAAAAACGGGGGCGAGACGCCATTCATCGTGAAATAGTTCGCAAACTATAGGGCGTTCATTTTCAAGACCGATAGGCCAGTACAAACCATAGTAATCGCCGTTGCCAAAATCAGTTTCAAATAATGGTAGGAAACCATTTGCTGGAAATGGCCCCTGACTAATTTCACTATCATGAATTGTGAATGGTATTTCTGATTTTAATAGTTCCATTTGCTATTCCTGATGAGGTTGTCATTTTTAAGTAATGATAATGCAGTTTTAATTAAAGTCATATTAAGAAGGTTTAATAACCTAATATCTAGACCAACATACAATAAAGGGTATAACCCCATGCCCCGGCGCTCCGCTTGGGGCAAAACCCAGCCCGAGCTCTATCCTCATTGTTCCGCGATAATATGAAAGCCCGCTTGGGTTCGGTGTCATTATTTGGAATCGGCAAGTTCTTCCTGAATGACCGACGCGAGAAAAGAAGAGATAAAAGAGAGAAAAAAAGAGAAAAAATAAGAGGCGGGGGATTCGGTAAATTCAGCGATAAAGTAGGTAAAGAAGGTCTTCAGTGTGGCAGCGGTGGGTTAATTAAATCATATTGTATGTTGGTCTAGATTTGTAATGTTGGAACTGATATCGGTTATGGCATGGCGTATTTCAACAGGGTAAATTTCTCATGCATAGGAAAAAGCAGATCGGTTTGCTGTCATTTCCTGATGCAGCTGATCGTGGTTTAGGTATTATTAATATCTATTATTAAGCGGGCTAATTATCTGATGAAGTTAAATATTGACGCATGCATTTCCTTTCTGGGCAAGAGTGCTTGGTTTTTTGTTATTGGTACAGCGGTGCTGCAAGTGGTAAGTGTCGCCCTGTTTATTTACTCGCTCTTTACCGGCATGGATATAGACAGACTGATTCTGGCTTCCGCAATCTTGTTTGTTGCGGTAGTGCTGTTTGGTATCTCTAAGTATGCAATTAAAATTCGCGCTCTGGATGACGCGGGTGGACCACAAGCCTATTATGACCAACAGATAGAATGGCCGCTAACACAGTTCTATATCGATCTGATAGAAGAGAGTGATGTGAAACCAGAGTTCGACGCCTGGGTTAAAGACAAAGACAAACCTCTGACGCTCGGCCAATTCGATGACGGGTTAGCTAAAGCGATACAAACAGCATATTCATTACCGATGGGGAAGGATTTACCAGATACCCAGATTATTAAACTCATTGTATATCGACATGGAACGCCTGTCTTAAAGTGGATGAGTATTGGTTTCTTCCTCCTGAGTGGAGTGCTCGGCCTTATCCTGCTTAATCCGCAAAACACACTGGCGGAAGGCATTCCATTCATTATGTTCACGCTACTTCTGGCATTGGTTTTTAGGTTTCTGCGGAGCAAGCTTCAAGCAAAAGCACAGGCTATAGTTCTCAACAGACCCCTCACCGTGGAACAGGTAGCAAGTTTAATGACATTAGCGGCCAGATTGAAAGTCCATTCCGAATTTTGCCAGCTCTTATGCAGCCCAGAATGCCCCAGGCACAGTTAAAGAAGCACATACATGGATAGTTGATCACGCCAAAGTTCTAGTTTCCGAACACACTACGTTCCTCGGTTAATCTCAAACCCCGGCTTCATGTGAAATAACGAATTCTTGCATTCCCGCCTGATAATTGTATAAAGTATGGATATATATACAGCCCCCACCACGGTGGGGGGTTAGCACGTTACCCTTTCTCGGGGATTTATTATTATGAACATCGCACAAACCTTCCATCGCCTGGAAGATGACTTGGCGTTGCTCAATCGAGTGCTGGCGGAGAAGTCTCCGCTATATGCACGCGTTTGCGTTATACCGCCAGTGGCCGATGGTGAAGAAAACCTGCCGGTTGCCCGTATTGAACCGATTCTAATGTATGGCGCTCAAGCCATCGAGCAGGCCCAAAAAGCTTACACCGATCTGCATATTAAGGATGGGCTTTCTCAGAAATCGACGCGTCGAACTGCCGGTGTACTTTGGTACGCGGATGACAACCCAGAATTCTCAGCTGAAGTCATGGCGCTGATCACGGCCATTAACTTTAGTAAGCAGTCTATACAGGACCACATCATCAGTGAGTTCGGTAATCAGAATGCGCGCTTTTCTGCACTACATAATGCGTGTCCTGGTGTTATGACTCTACATCTGTACCGCCAAATCCGTGCCTGGCATAATGCCGACCTTCAATCTGTCCGCTTCTCATGGCAACGCAAATCGCTACTGCGGATCCCAGACAAAACTAAATTGCTGGCATCTATGCAAACGGATGTCATTGACAATAGTGCCGTGAGCTTACCTGTCGGTAATCTTGCCCAGAAAATTGCAAATACCCCTCAGGAAAAGTTGCGCCTGCGTCGGCCAGCCAAAATACAGCCTGTGGCAAACATCGTATTTCGTAATGAAGATGGTGCAGCGACTGCCGCATTGAAAACCGTAACCGCTTTGATGCCCTATATTGTCATTCAAGATCAGCGTCTGGATATTAAGCCACTTCAAAACTATGCACCGCGCGATATCCAGCGTAACAGTGACCGCCTGGCAACTGAGGTCATAGGTACTTATCATGGCGAAACCATCGAAGTGCTGCTTGTGTGAGGTATTTTGCTTGGAACAGCAGAAATCAAATAATCAATAATTCGAGATAATCATCATGTTTTTAAGTAAGCTGAAAAATCATATTATCAAGAACCATATTTTGGATGAACAGCGTAAAATCCAAGAAATGAATTATGAGAAATTCAACAGAATTATTGCTGTGGGGCAGTCAATCGGAGGGAGGTCAATACCGTTGCTAATCAATGCCATCGGAAGAAACATTCAAAGTGACTTACTGATAGCGGTAGCTGAAGAAGGGGTTCTACGCCGGAACCCCAGATTTTTCCGTTACCCGAATGGTTAGAAGCTAACAGGCGAAAATACTGTTCGCCTGTTAGTGGAGCAAGTTATTTTATATGAGGTCTTTTGCTGCTAATTGCCTGTAATGCTCACCAAGAGCTGTAAGACTAACAGATTTACTTTCCATGGCTGCATGCCACATATGTGGGGCTCCTTCAGGCCTGGTAAGCCCTACACTGGTGTATTTCTGTAGGATTTTGAAAATTGCAGTGTGCTCAGGATCTGGTGCCGGGACACCTTGCGGGTCTGTAGCCCAGGATTCGTGTCTCTCAGGCTCATAAGTTGGGTCAAGTCGGAACTGAAAACCAGGTTCAGGGAAAAATTCTGAAATTCGACGAAGTTCAGCAAGTTCCAGTGGGGGGCGAACTTTACGCAAAGAAACAAAACGCTTAACGTTAGTTTTGAATACTGGCCGCTGTGCCCATGGCCCAAGAGATTGATCAACGTGTGCGTAAACACCACCAGGAGTTATATCTCCGACAAGGTTTGCGGCCGCACCACCAAGTGCATCGACGAATAAACTGGTGAAGACACCCGCACCATTTTCCTCAGTAGCATATTGTTCCGCAGTTGACGCGGTAAGAATAGTCACCCCATCGCTTATCTCAGCCACCTGTTGCTGTAGTGCGCTTCCACCTGCAACACCACTGTGGCAACTATCGAGAATGATTATGCGGTTCTTAACTTTCGATTGATTGGCCATAATCATTATCTCAGACAACGAAACACCATCATTCCCGGTTTTAACGTCCGAAGAACAAAGATAGCCACCTGTTGCCTCAATATGACCGTGTCCAGCGAAGTAAAAGAGTGAAATATCACCGTCATCTGCAAAAAGACTTTCGATTGCTTGTCTAAGTTCGTCTCGACCAACAAGGTCATTTGGCCCAGTCGCAGTTAGATGTTTCATGCCGAAATTAACCGATCCATCAGCGTGTCTGTCCAACATAGCTTTAACTGCAAACGAGTCATTCACGCAACCATGAAGTGGTGAAACGTTAGTGTAATAGTCGATGCCAACGACAAGTGCCTTTCTCATTCTTTGTTCTTCCCTTCTCCCATCATTTGATCAACCGCAGAGGCAATGTTCGCCCAGTCCCAACTGATAGTCCTGTTGCGCTGGAGCCCATCAGGCAAGTTGCTGGAACTGTCCGCACCACCGACATATACACCGAACACTGGGACATTTTGGTCTTTGGCCATCTTTATTTCTTTAGCAACGCCGGTAGCACTAGCCATGGTTTTGCCGACCAATACGATCAACATATTGCACTTGTTGATCTTATCTTTAACTATGGCCTCCCATTCTGACTGAGCCATTGCTGATTTGGCAGACCAATCCTGAATTGAGAAAGGGGTTTTTGAATTCTTGGATTGACCTACGAATAGATTTTTTTCAGTTTCGTTGTGATCAAAATCGAAACTGATGAACGCTCTTGGATCTGCCATTGACTACTCC
The DNA here is from genome assembly GCF_033676005.1 of Providencia sp. PROV252. Classification (NCBI taxonomy): domain Bacteria; kingdom Pseudomonadati; phylum Pseudomonadota; class Gammaproteobacteria; order Enterobacterales; family Morganellaceae; genus Providencia; species Providencia sp. PROV252. The sequence goes on from NZ_CP096295.1 coordinate 22,210, forward strand.
TTGTAATTAGCTAATGAGTATTGATTATAAAGAAGATAAAGCTGCAAAAATCACAATAACATAGTGATTCAATGAATGTCTGCGACAGGGCTCGACAATTGAAATTAAGTATGTGACAGGAGTTTCACTCCATCCGGGCGCAATTCCCCTTTAGGTGAAACGTGCCTATATAGCGTCTGTCGAGTGATGTTCAGTTCCCGGCACAAGTCGTTAACCCTGGTCTCTGATTGTCCCATTGCAGCCATCGCCAGACGTAGTTTAGCAGGGGTCATCTTGAACGGACGACCGCCTTTCCGTCCGCGGGCTCTTGCTGACACCAGACCAGCAGTCGTTCGCTCAGCAATCAGTTCGCGCTCAAACTCGGCCAGTGCAGCAAAGATGCCAAATACAAGTTTACCAGCAGGGGTTGTGGTATCGATAGTCGCGCCATGACCGGTCAATACCTTCAGGCCTATTCCTCTCCCGGTCAGCTCATGCACTGTGTTTATTAGATGGCGCAGGTCACGGCCCAGTCGATCCAGTTTCCATACGACCAACGCATCACCGGGTCGTAGCGCCTTCAGACAGGCAATAAGTCCAGGCCGATCTTCTCGCTTGCCCGATGCCCGATCTTCATAAAGATGGGCAGCGTCAACGCCGGCAGCGATCAGCGCATCACGCTGTAAATCATTCGCCTGAGAACCATCTGCTTTTGATACCCGCATATAGCCAATTAACATTTTTCACCTGTCACATATACGTTCGATTATGTGACATTCTGAATTTAAGACCAGAGTCTGTCAATAAATGTCACATTACCCGTCATTTAAATTATGACACACAAAAGGTTTATTTTAATGATAAAGTGACATTTATTATAAATTATATAAGGAACAAGGATGGCCAATAAAAATAAACTTCTCAGCATTCTTTCAAACGCTGAACAGGAAGCACTTTATGGCCTCCCTGACTTCGATGATGCTCAAAGAATGGAATTTATTGCTTTGGACGAATGTGAATTGGAATTGGTCAATAGTCGAAAGGGACTTCATGCTCAACTTTTTTGTATTCTTCAAATAGCATATTTTAAAGGAAAGCATTTATTTTTTCGTTTTAGCTGGAATGATGTATTGGACGATTGCCATTTTGTTTTAAGTCGTTATTTTCCCGGTAATTCTCTCCCGAAAAAGACGCCCTCTAAGTATGAGCGTTATGCTCAACGAGAAAAAATTTGTGCGCTGTATGGTTATCAACCCTGGTCATCTTCGTTGTCTTCACAACTAGAGCAGCAAGCGGTTCACATTGCGCGCCGAGATGTCACACCCAATTTTATCGCCACTGAGCTGATCATCTGGCTAAATCACCAAAAAATTATTCGCCCCGGTTACACCACGCTCCAAGAATTGGTGAGTCGAGCCCTTTCTGATGAAAGAAAAAGGCTTGGGTGTATTTTAAACGATACACTTGATGATGCCACTATTGAGGATCTCAACAAACTGATTGAACGGGATGATACGTTATCTCAGCTAACGGTTCTCAAACAGGATGCGCGCGATTTTGGCTGGCGTCAAATGGCGTATGAGCGTGAAAAACGGGCTAGATTGGAGCCGTTACATCGTAAAGCGTGTGAAGTTTTACCGGTATTGAACATTTCCCAACAAAATTTATTGTATTATGCCAGCCTAGTCAATTTCTATACGGTTTATGACCTCCGTAGCCTAAAACCTGAACAGACCCGTCTTTATTTGCTGTGTTATGCGTGGATACGTTATCGGCAGTTTAGTGATAACCTGTTGGAAGCCATGCTTTTTCACATGAAGCAGCTTGAAGATGAAAGCCGAAATGTGGCTAATCAGCTTCTGTCTGAAGTACAAGAAAAACACCGTCGAGAAACCACTAAAATCGGTCGACTATTGTCGATTTATGTGGATGATAGCGTTCCTGATCTGACCACCTTTGGTGAAATTCGCCGTCGAGCGTGGAAAATCATGCCGAAGGAGGCGCTTAAAACCACAGCGCAGCGTATGAGTGTCAAACCTATCAGCAAGTTGGCGTTGCAGTGGCAGGCGGTGGATAAATTGTCGGCATTAGTACGACGTCATTTACGGCCCTTATATTTGTTGCTTGACCTTACTTGCGTCATTCCGGAGAGTCCATGGGCTGAAGCTTTGGCTTGGCTAAAAAGAGTATTTCAGAAAAAACAGACGCTCTCACAGCGCCCTTTTGCGGAATGCCCACTCGGGACGATACCAAAACAACTACATCCTTATTTACTCAAATTCAGCGAAGATGGAGCACCCATTGGATTGAATGCCGAACGTTACGAGTTTTGGCTGTACCGGCAGATAAGAAAACGTTTTCAATCTGGGGAATTCCACCTTAATCACAGTCTGCGACATCGACATTTTTCAGATGAATTGGTCCCCGAGGAAGAACAAGCTGATGTGTTGGTTACAATGGATATTCCCTTTTTGCAAAAGCCCATAAAAACCCAACTTAAGGCATTAGAATTGGAGCTACACCGCCAGTGGAAAGCATTCAATCGCGAATTGAAGCAAGGGAAGTTAAAACATTTGGAGTATGATAAAGAGGCTCAAAAACTGACATGGCATAAATCCGTAATTAATCGTCATAAGTCAAAGATAAAGCGTTTTTATGAGCAATTGCCATTTTGTGATGTCACTGATGTGTTCCGTTTTGTTAACGAACAATGCCGATTTCTCTCGGTGATGAAACCATTGCAACCTCGCTATGCTAAAAAAGAAGCGGATACCGATAGCCTAACCGCGGTTATTGTCGCTCAGGCTATGAACCATGGTCATCATGTGATGGCGCGAACCAGTGATATTCCGTTCCATATACTTGAAACTACGTATGAACAGTACCTCCGGTTAGCCTCGCTATTGACAGCGAATGACTGTATTACTGATGCCATCGAAACACTTCCCATTTTTCCACATTATTCATTTGAACCTGGAACACTTTACGGTGCGGTTGATGGCCAAAAATTTGGCGTAGAACGGCCTACCGTGAAGGCACGTCATTCACGTAAATACTTTGGACGAGGCAAAGGTTTAGTCGCTTACACGTTACTTTGCAACCATATTCCGATTAATGGATATCTAATTGGAACCAACGAGTATGAAGGTCATCATGTTTTTGATATTTGGTATCGCAATACCTCAGAGGTAAAGCCAACCGCAATTACCGGTGATATGCACAGTATCAACAAAGCCAACTTTGCACTTTTACACTGGTTCGGCCTGCGTTTTGAGCCTCATTTTACGGATCTGAACAAACAATTACAGGAGTTATACTGTGCTCAAGATCCTTCAATATATAAAAAAGGTTTTATCCAGCCCGTTGGACAAATTGACCTTGACCTCATCACGCGTGAAAAAAACAATCTCGACCGTATAGTTGCTACATTAGGATTGAAGGAAATGACACAAGGCACGCTGATCCGCAAGTTATGTACCTATACAACCGCTAATCCAACAAGGCAGGCCGTTTTTGAATATGACCGATTGGTTCGCAGCATTTACACATTAAAATATTTACGGGATCCTCAACTGGAGCGAAATATTCGCCGGTCTCAAAACCGAATTGAATCTTACCATCAACTCCGAGGGGCAGTGGCTAAAGTCGGTGGAAAGAAAGAGTTAACCGGGAAAGGGGATATTGAGACAGAAATCAGCAATCAATGTGGGCGACTAATCAGCAACGCTATTATTTATTACAACTCAGCGATCCTATCGCGTTTGCAGGAGCGGTTTGAAGCGGAAGGGAATGTAAAAGGGATTGATGCATTAATGCGAATATCCCCTGTAGCTTGGCAACACATACTACTGAATGGGCATTATACCTTCCAAAGCAGCAATGAAATTATTGACTTGGATACTTTAGTTATGGGGATAAAACTAGGATAACGGAAAAATCTGGGATTCCGGCGTAGAACCCCAAGAAGGTACGGATGCACGCTCTGATGACTTTGTTAACCCATATAAATTCTTTTTCTCAGATATTTTTGATGTACTTGATTATGATGCTCTACAGTCATGTTTAACCCACGAAACGAGCTATGTTGCTGATCTATCTACATCATTAATATTACCTTGTCCTTGGAACTACAATCGTTATGTATCCGCATTATCTTCCATAGGGTTCCATGCGGGAAACCCTTGGGAGCAGGATGAAATGAACCACCGAGTAATGATTTGGCTTCCCTGGAATATAGCTTTTGTATTCGGTGGAAACCATTCAATTACTGCTGGTGTCCTCGCCAATGAAGGCATGATAATTCCAGATACTGTCTACGACATGTCACCATTATTCTCTCAAGTAAAGACCGATGGAAAATTTTGGTACCGGAATGGCACGGTCTTTGACAAAGTAACATGTCATCGCCGTGCTGCATTGTTTGAGCTTGGTAGGATGCTCACATCAGCAACAGAATGAATATGGCAATACTTACTTCGTAACCTTCTGAATCTGCCTCTTTCTTTTTCAGTCCCAATTTCGTCACCTGACGCCTACCCATTACCATAAGCAAACCTTAGGTAATACAGCCTAAGGCCTTTGGTGAGAAAAAGCATGAATTATTTCGAAAGTACGCTTCGCTTAAGGATTTCGTCCTACGACTTATACCGGATACATCAGCATCTGGATTATTTCATTCAGGAACAGTGCAAGGCAAAACTCCCATACTCGTTTTCCATTCAACCGGGCACCGGCAATGATACCTACATCTTGTCGCGCACAGCACAAGCCGTTGGCGTGCCGGGTGAGGTTAAAAAAAGCGTGTATTTTTCAGAAGGGCAGGAAGTCACAATCACAGGGACTATTGCAGCGGTTCGGCGTGAAGTTTTAAACGGCCGCAAGCGTGAAACTTGCCCCCCATCCGAGGAATTGCCGGATTTTGTAAAATACCGCTTAGATCGTGCTGGCTTGACTCCCCACCATGTCGGGGTAAACAAAATGGGGTCCGCTTGGAAAACGGAAATTATCCCACGCTAAGACTATATTTTGTACAGCAGTGGAGAAGGATGAGAGACCAGCAGTTCATTAACAGGGACTCCTTTTTGCTTAAGCGGCTCAATGGTTCTTTCTATATAAACCGTATTCCAGAGTGTTATCGCCGCCGTATGTAGTGTCAGCGCCGGTGGCGTGGTAACGCTGATCCTCTCACCCCCAGATCCCTGATTTCATTCAGCCGGTGCATGAAGGATGCTCGCCCAAGGGCCTCACCCTTATTCAGCCCCACCTGTATGCATCGGCCTAAGCCTTTATCGCAAAATCAGTCCAGCATAAACAGCGTCCGATCTCTGCAGAAAATCGCCCTCTGCGCTACGAGTTTGAACGCATTTACTCTGTTTATAGGTAACATTCGCTCCACGATATAATGATATCGGCAACGTATTCAGCATCCTGAGTATGAGTCAGAAGGTGATCCGCCTTACCCAACGAAATGAAACTCTTGGGATGCTTTGCTGCTTTGAATATTTTTTCGGCCTGCTCAATTAACACAGTATCATCTTCAGTCGCATGAAAAATAAGCAGAGGCTTGTTCATGGCGAACACCTTATGAGCGATTTTGTGTTCCTGAATATTGTCCAGCATCTGTTTCTTTAAGGTAAATACCCGCCCGGCCAGCTCAACGGGATAGGGGTCGTCTCAGAAAACGGAAAATAAAGCACGCTAAGCCGGTGGCAGCGGTCGCAATGGCCTAAACTTCCCCGCACCGACCTTGGCGCTGCTGCGCCATAGGTAATCGCCGGTCAGGTTGATGTGCTCCCACCCCAGCGGCGACAGATATTGCAACAATGTGTCGTCCAGCGCCGTGCCGTTGCCACGCAAAGCACTGGTGGCACGCTCCAGATATACCGTGTTCCACAACACGATGGCCGCCGTCACCAGATTGAGGCCGCTGGCCCGGTAGCGCTGCTGCTCAAAACTGCGGTCGCGGATTTCACCCAATCGGTAGAAGAAGACCGCCCTGGCCAGCGCGTTGCGCGCCTCGCCCTTATTCAGCCCCGCATGGACGCGGCGGCGCAGCTCCACGCTTTGCAGCCAATCCAAAATGAACAGCGTGCGCTCGATGCGCCCCAGCTCGCGCAACGCCACGGCCAAGCCGTTCTGGCGCGGGTAGCTGCCGAGTTTGCGCAGCATCAGCGAAGCCGTTACCGTGCCTTGCTTGATGGAGGTGGCCAGCCGCAGAATTTCATCCCAATGGGCGCGTATTTGCTTGATGTTCAGCCTGTCGCTGCTAATCATCGGCTTGAGCGCGTCATAGGCGGCATCGCCCTTGGGGATGAATAGCTTGGTTTCGCCCAAGTCACGGATACGCGGCGCGAAGCGAAATCCCAGCAAATGCATCAAGCCAAACACGTGATCGGTGAAGCCTGCCGTGTCGGTGTAGTGTTCCTCGATGCGCAAGTCCGACTCGTGGTACAGCAGGCCATCAAGCACGTAAGTTGAATCACGAATGCCCACGTTGACCACCTTGGCACTGAAGGGCGCGTACTGGTCGGAGATATGGGTGTAGAAAGTCCGTCCTGGACTGCTTCCATACTTCGGGTTGATATGACCAGTGCTTTCTGCTTTGCTGCCGGTTCTGAAGTTCTGGCCGTCCGACGATGACGTGGTGCCGTCACCCCAGTTGCCGGCGAAGGGTTGCCGAAACTGCGCATTCACCAGCTCGGCCAGCGCCGTCGAATAGGTTTCATCGCGGATGTGCCAGGCTTGCAGCCAAGACAGCTTGGCGTAGGTGGTGCCAGGGCAGGACTCGGCCATTTTGGTCAGACCCAGGTTGATCGCGTCGGCCAGGATCGTCGTCAACAGCAAGGTTTTGTCCTTGGCCGTGTCGCTGGTCTTCAGGTGTGTGAAGTGGCGGGTGAAGCCCGTCCATTCATCGACCTCCATCAGCAACTCGGTGATTTTGAGGTGCGGCAGCAGCATAGCTGTCTGGTCGATCATGGCTTGCGCGGCGTCTGGTACTGCCGCGTCCAGCGGCGTGATCTTCAGGCCTGACGCGGTGGTGATGATGGCATCCGGTAAGTCGTTGGCCGCAGCCATGCGGTTGACTGTGGCGAGTTGCGCCTCCAACAATTCCAACCGGTCATGCAGGTATTGGTCGCAGTCGGTGGCCACTGCCAGCGGCAATTCGCTGGCCAGCTTCAAAGTGGCGAACTTCTCGACCGGCACCAGGTATTCGTCGAAGTCCTTGAACTGGCGAGAACCCTGCACCCAGACATCACCGGAGCGCAGCGCGTTCTTCAGCTCCGACAGGGCGCATAACTCGTAGTAACGCCGGTCGATGCCGTCGTCGGTCAGAACCAGCTTTGCCCAGCGCGGCTTGATGAATGCGGTTGGCGCATCGGCGGGCACCTTGCGCGCGCTGTCGCTGTTCATGCCGCGCAGCATGTCGATGGCATCGAGCACACCCTTGGCGGCGGGCGCTTATCCATAGTATAATGAATAATAGTAGTTAAAGTAGTTTAGGAGGGGGATATTAGGGAGGTTTTTACTTTAAATAAAAATTAACAAGGTCTATAATTTATAGTAGTTAAAGTGGTTAAAGAGAGGTGGGAGGATGTGAAGGTTCAAAGGATAAAAGTGGAGAATAAGCCATATCCATTGTATTTATTGCTAGATGAAGAATATCAGGTAATAGAACCAGTAATGAGGTTTATAAAATATCTAGATAATACTGGTAAGTCACCAAATACCATTAAAGCATACTGCTATCATTTAAAGTTGCTATATGAGTTTATGGAACAGAGGGGGATTACCCTTAATGATATTAACTTTGAGAAATTAGCAGATTTTGTAGGTTGGTTGAGATACCCAACAGCAGCAAATGTAATTGATCTCTAGTCAAAAGAAGCCATAAGAGAAGAAACGACAGTGAATACAATTTTAAATGCTGTTATGAGTTATCTGGAATATTTAAGTAGATTAGGAGAATTTAAGTCAATTGATGTATTTAAACAAGCAAAGGGGAGAAATTTTAAGGGGTTTTTACATCATATTAATAAGGGTAAATATCAAAAGAATATCTTAAAGTTAAGGGTTAAAAAGAAGCAGATAAGAACACTAACATCAGAGGAAGTTAAGCAAATTATTGATGCTTGTCATACGAAGAGGGATAAATTAATTTTAATGCTTATGTATGAGGGTGGTTTAAGAATCGGTGAAGTGTTATCGCTAAGGCTTGAGGATATTGCCACTTGGGACAATCAAATCCATTTAACACCCAGAGACGTTAATGTTAATGAGGCCTATATTAAATTAAGGAAGGAAAGAACAATACATGTGAGTAAAGAACTTATGGCACTTTATACAGATTATTTGGTATATGAGTATGGTGAGGACTTGGAGCATGATTATGTTTTTATTTCTTTAAAAGAAGGCTATTTTGGAAAACCACTAAAGTACCAAAGTGTTCTTGATCTAGTTAGAAGAATAGTTAAAAGAACTAGAATAGAGTTTACGCCGCATATGCTACGCCACACTCATGCAACGCAGCTAATTAGGGATGGATGGGATGTTGCACACGTTCAAAAGAGGTTGGGCCATGCACATGTTCAAACAACGTTAAATACCTATGTTCATCTTTCAGATCAAGATATGAAAAATGAGTTTAATAAATATCTTGAGAGAAAGGAACATAAGAAATGAATGATTCTAGTAAAAGGAAAATTATCAGTCAGAGTGAGATCAGTAAGAAAATAGCTGCAATGAATGAAGAATTGCAGGGATTTTGGGCTAATAATAGTTGGGATATAAGGAAATGTCCGCATCCTTCTGCCATAGAATTAAGTAAGAACCCTACTTTAAGAAATCGGTGGGTTCGTTTTGAACGTGTTAAAAATCTGTGGTTAAGAACAGAATTGAAATATTTTTATTTTTACCATTTAAATAATGGAATATGGAATGCAAAAACTGTATGGATTAGAAAAGGAACTGTAATTAATAGAATGTTAGATTTTTTAGATTTAAAGTATCCTAACATTACTTCAATTACTGAAGTTCCTATTAAAAAAGCAATGACGGAATATAGGACATATTTGACAGAACAGGGTGTTAGAATTACCACTACTAATTATAAGATTACTGCTAATCAAGAAAAAATAGCTGTAGAAGCTAATTCTTACTATGTTACTAATTTAAAACAATTTATGGAGTTTTATGAGGACTTTTATTTTGATGGGGAGGAGTGGGATAAAGACATTTGGGATAGACGTAAGTTACCTTTGCCAGATGATAAGGTTAATCCGACACAATATGAATATGTAATTAACTTTAAAGGGGTTCGCAATACGTATTTTAAACAACTCGTAAAAAGATATTGTAAATTGAGATTAAATACGGATAGCTTTTCCTATGTATGTGATATCGCCCAAAAACTTAAAGAGTTCTTTAATTTCTTGGACATGAATTTTAAACACGTTCAGAGAATAAACCAATTAACGAGAATGGAAATTGAAGCATATTTAAGCGAATTAAATATGATGGGGATAAAGCCTAGCACAATAACTGGGAGGATCTCTATATTGGAAGGACTATTTAGTACCCTTCTAAGGCTAGAATGGAATGATATTCCTTCCAAGGTGTTAATCTATCCAGAAGACTATCCCAAAATACCGAGAGCAAAACCTCGTTTTATAGATGAATACGTTCTGGAGCAATTGAACAGTCATCTTGATAAATTACCCGAATATATAGCTACGATGACTATGATAGTCCAAGAATGTGGGATGAGGATAAGCGAATTGTGCACCTTGAAAAAAGGTTGTCTATTAGAGGACAAAGATGGAGATTACTTTTTAAAGTATTATCAATGGAAAATGAAAAAGGAGCATATAGTTCCAATATCAAAAGAGGTAGCTTTATTGATTAAAGTTCGGGAAGATAAAGTTTCATGGGAGTTTCCAGATAGTGAATACCTCTTTCCAAGAAAAGATGGATCGCCATTAAAACAAGAAACATTTAGAGACGAGTTAAACAAATTAGCTTATGAGCAAAAAATAGTCGATAAATCAGGCGAGATTTATAGATTCCATGCCCATGCCTTTCGCCATACAGTAGGAACAAGAATGATTAATAACGGAGTACCGCAGCATATTGTACAAAAGTTTTTGGGTCATGAAAGTCCTGAAATGACAAGCAGATATGCTCATATTTTTGATGAAACCCTTAAAGCTGAATTTACAAAATTCAAAGAAAAACTGGTAACTAATAATGGAGATATAATTGAGTTAGATAATGACAATGAAGTCGATGATGTTGATCTTCAATGGTTCAAGAAAAATATTAATGCACAAGTTCTTCCAAATGGTTATTGCCGATTACCAGTAATAGCAGGTTCTTGTCCACACGCCAATGCTTGTTTAGATTGTACTCATTTTTGTACAAGTAAGCAGTTTTTATCGCAGCATGAGGAACAGTTAAATCGTACTGAGGAGTTATTGGCAGTCGCTAAGGAAAAGCAATGGCAAAGGCAAATAGAGACTAATAACCGTGTTAAAGAGCGACTAGAGCAAATAATTGGCAGCCTGAAGGGGATTAGTTAGATGGTTAAACAGGTACGAAATACAGAGGAAATTGTGCGTTTGGCAAAGCAAAAGTCCAGGCGGACTAGAGAAAATGTAGACAAGGTTATCTCTAAACTATCGCTTGAAGGTAAGACTATTAATTTTAACACAGTTGCAAAGGAAGCTAATGTTTCTAAATCATGGCTTTATAAGGAACATGATATTAGGCAAAGGATTGAATCTCTCCGAAAACAGCAAAAAACAGAAAATGTAATATCAAAACCCAAGAAAAGCTCCCGTTCTGAAGAAGTCCTTATTAAAACCTTAAAAACAAGAGTAAAGGAATTAGAAGAGGAAAATATAAGATTAAGGAACCAGATCCAAAAATTATACGGAGATTTGTACATTAGAGAATAGTTAATCTATGAGTTTCACCAACTTGTGCTTTGAACTTTGAAGTGTTAAAATTAATATACTATTAATCGAAAGGAGAGATGGGTGGACAATGAAGAACTAATCTAATTTTTAACAAATGAAATAGTATATTTCAGTTTAAAAACTTAGGATTAGTCTGCCCATTTTTCCATATACTAAATAAATGTAAGACTGAATAGCTAAAAAGGCTAAATAGTTTTATTTGAGTGTCTTAAAAAGTGACATGACTAATCCTTCCAACATTATTTGGGAGGATTTTTTATTTCTCCCTGAATCAAAATAAAGAAAGAAGGAATCGAATTGTTAAAACAAAAGGAACTAATGGCAAGGGTTAAGGAACTTGTCCAGTCAGATGAACGAATATCTGCTTGTATGATGTATGGCTCTTTTACAAAAGGAGAGGGAGATCAATACTCTGATATAGAATATTACGTTTTTCTAAAAGATGATACAATTTCCACCTTTGATTCAGCAAAATGGCTAAATGAAGTCGCTTCCTACACTTTACTCTATCAAAATGAGTACGGTACGGAAGTAGTAATTTTTGAAAATCTAATACGTGGTGAATTTCATTTCCTTTCCGAAAACGAAATGAATATTATTCCTTCATTCAAAGAATCAGGCTACATTCCTGACACAAAAGCAATGTTTATTTATGATGAAACAGGACAACTAGAATTGTATTTATCAGAGTTGGAAGGTCCGGGACCAAATAGACTTACAGAAGAAAACGTAAATTTTTTATTGAATAATTTTTCCAACCTATGGTTAATGGGGATTAATGTTCTTAAAAGAGGGGAAAATGCACGTTCACTGGAACTTTTATCTCAATTACAAAAAAATATACTACAACTCATTCGAATTGCGGAAGAAAATGCCGATAATTGGTTTAATATGACAAAGAATCTTGAAAAAGAAATTAGTCCTGAAAACTATGAAAAGTTTAAAAAGACTACTGCCCGATTAAATGAATTAGAACTATATGAAGCCTATAAGAACTCTTTGCTTCTCGTTATGGAACTTCGAAATCTCGTTGAAAAACAGTATCAATTAACCATTAGCGATGATTTTTTAGGCAAACTGTTTAATTATATGAACGAATAAATAAAAAGCCTGTATCTCAAGTGATAACTAAGATACAGGCTTTAATTGTTATTTACTTTAAATACATGTTCTCAAAGTGAAAGTATTGATTTTAATGGATTTTTAATAGTTTACTCTTGATAAATTTGCAGCCCGCAATTTGAGCACGCCCAGGAACTGCGGCGCGTAGCGGCGTAGCGTGGCATAGCTTTCACCGATGTGGTGCAGGAAATCAAAGTCGGCAGGCCGCGCCAATGTTTGCGCTTCGGTGACGCTGGCGGCGAAGGTGTCCCAGGGCATAACGGCCTCGATGGCGGCGAACGGATCGCTGCCGCTTTGCTTGGCCTCAATCAACGCTTGACCGATGCGCCCATACATCCGCACCTTGTCGTTGATCGCCTTGCCGGAAGCCTGGAACTGCTGCTGATGCTTGTTCTTGGCCGCGTTGAACAGCTTGCCGATGATGCGATCGTGAAGGTCGATGATTTCATCGGTGACGGTGGCCATGCCTTCGATGGCCAGCGCTACCAGCGTGGCATAGCGTCGTTGCACCTCGAACTTTGCCAGATCAGCAGGCGTCATCTGGCCACCTTCACGAGCGATTTTGAGCAGGCGGTTCTGGTGAACCTGCCGCTCGATGCCTGCGGGCAGATCAAGTGCTTGCCAGGATTTCAGGCGCTCAATATGTTCGAGCATGTGGCGAGAGTTCGGTTTGGCAGGCGACTGGCGCAGCCATGCCAGCCACGTCACTTTACTGCCGTCCTTGCGCTTGAGAAGTTCGTCCAGGCGCTGACGGTGGGGTGATAACAAAGAATCGGTCAGCGCCGCGTAAATGCGTCGGTTGGCACGGGTGATGGCCTCGGCGCTTGCGCGCTCGATGGCATTCATGGCGGGCAGGATAATGCTCTGCCGCCGCAGATTCTCGACAAGTGCGCTCGCCAGCACGATGCCTTTGTCGGTCTGCAAGGCCAGCTCGGTCAATGTATGCACGGCTTGCCGATAGTGGCTCATGGTGAAGGGCTTGAACCCAAAAACCGTTTGCAGCTCGACCAAGTGCTCCCGCCGTGTCTGTTCGCGCTGGCCGTACTCGCTCCAACTTTCCACTGGCATCTTGAGTTGCGCGGCCACCATGCGCAACAGGGGCGGAAACGGAGGCTCATCGACGCCCAAAAAGGTGCCAGGGAATCGCAAGTAGCAAAGCTGCACAGCGAAGCCCAATCGATTCGCGGCGCCGCGACGCTGACGGATCACCGACAGGTCGGTTTCGTTGAACGTGTAGTGCCGTATCAGTTCGTCTTTGGCATCTGGCAGTGCCAGCAGGCTTTCGCGCTCGGTGGCGGACAGGATTGAGCGGCGTGGCATGGTCAGTCTTCCCGCAGGTACTGGTACAAGGTTTCGCGGCTGATGCCGAAGTCACGGGCCACCAAGGTTTTTTGGTCGCCTGCCGCAACTCGCCGTTTCAACTCGGCAATTTGTTCGCTGTTCAGCGATTTCTTTCGTCCCCGGTAGGCACCGCGCTGCTTGGCCAGCACGATTCCCTCGCGCTGACGTTCGCGGATCAGGGCGCGCTCGAACTCAGCGAAGGCTCCCATGACCGACAGCATCAGATTGGCCATCGGTGAGTCCTCGCCGGTGAACTTCAGCCCTTCTTTGACGAACTCCATGCGCACGCCCCGTTGTGTCAGCCCTTGGACGATGCGGCGCAGGTCATCAAGGTTGCGTGCCAGCCTGTCCATGCTATGCACCACCACGGTGTCGCCCTCGCGGACGAAGGCCAGCAGCCTTTCCAGCTCGGGACGCTGGGTGTCCTTGCCAGAAGCCTTGTCGGTGAACACCCGCGCCACCTGAACACCCTCCAATTGCCGTTCCGGGTTCTGGTCGAAGCTGCTGACGCGGACATAGCCGATGCGTTGACCTTGCAAGATGCCTCCAAAGGCAAAAGTGTCAGGATGAAATCTATTACCTTTGACGGAATATGTCAATCAATAGGAAATTTAACTCTATTCTGACATCGTTTGCACATGGTGTCGTTTTCAGAAGACGGCTGCACTGAACGTCAGAAGCCGACTGCACTATAGCAGCGGAGGGGTTGGATCCATCAGGCAACGACGGGCTGCTGCCGGCCATCAGCGGACGCAGGGAGGACTTTCCGCAACCGGCCGTTCGATGCGGCACCGATGGCCTTCGCGCAGGGGTAGTGAATCCGCCAGGATTGACTTGCGCTGCCCTACCTCTCACTAGTGAGGGGCGGCAGCGCATCAAGCGGTGAGCGCACTCCGGCACCGCCAACTTTCAGCACATGCGTGTAAATCATCGTCGTAGAGACGTCGGAATGGCCGAGCAGATCCTGCACGGTTCGAATGTCGTAACCGCTGCGGAGCAAGGCCGTCGCGAACGAGTGGCGGAGGGTGTGCGGTGTGGCGGGCTTCGTGATGCCTGCTTGTTCTACGGCACGTTTGAAGGCGCGCTGAAAGGTCTGGTCATACATGTGATGGCGACGCACGACACCGCTCCGTGGATCGGTCGAATGCGTGTGCTGCGCAAAAACCCAGAACCACGGCCAGGAATGCCCGGCGCGCGGATACTTCCGCTCAAGGGCGTCGGGAAGCGCAACGCCGCTGCGGCCCTCGGCCTGGTCCTTCAGCCACCATGCCCGTGCACGCGACAGCTGCTCGCGCAGGCTGGGTGCCAAGCTCTCGGGTAACATCAAGGCCCGATCCTTGGAGCCCTTGCCCTCCCGCACGATGATCGTGCCGTGATCGAAATCCAGATCCTTGACCCGCAGTTGCAAACCCTCACTGATCCGCATGCCCGTTCCATACAGAAGCTGGGCGAACAAACGATGCTCGCCTTCCAGAAAACCGAGGATGCGAACCACTTCATCCGGGGTCAGCACCACCGGCAAGCGCCGCGACGGCCGAGGTCTTCCGATCTCCTGAAGCCAGGGCAGATCCGTGCACAGCACCTTGCCGTAGAAGAACAGCAAGGCCGCCAATGCCTGACGATGCGTGGAGACCGAAACCTTGCGCTCGTTCGCCAGCCAGGACAGAAATGCCTCGACTTCGCTGCTGCCCAAGGTTGCCGGGTGACGCACACCGTGGAAACGGATGAAGGCACGAACCCAGTGGACATAAGCCTGTTCGGTTGGTAAGCTGTAATGCAAGTAGCGTATGCGCTCACGCAACTGGTCCAGAACCTTGACCGAACGCAGCGGTGGTAACGGCGCAGTGGCGGTTTTCATGGCTTGTTATGACTGTTTTTTTGTACAGTCTATGCCTCGGGCATCCAAGCAGCAAGCGCGTTACGCCGTGGGTCGATGTTTGATGTTATGGAGCAGCAACGATGTTACGCAGCAGGGCAGTCGCCCTAAAACAAAGTTAACCCAGGATGAGAACCTTGAAAGTATCATTGATGGCTGCGAAAGCGAAAAACGGCGTGATTGGTTGCGGTCCAGACATACCCTGGTCCGCGAAAGGGGAGCAGCTACTTTTTAAAGCATTGACCTACAATCAGTGGCTTCTGGTGGGTCGCAAGACGTTTGAATCTATGGGCGCACTCCCCAATAGGAAATACGCGGTCGTTACCCGCTCAGGTTGGACATCAAATGATGACAATGTAGTTGTATTTCAGTCAATCGAAGAGGCCATGGACAGGCTAGCTGAATTCACCGGTCACGTTATAGTGTCTGGTGGCGGAGAAATTTACCGAGAAACATTACCCATGGCCTCTACGCTCCACTTATCGACGATCGACATCGAGCCAGAGGGGGATGTTTTCTTCCCGAGTATTCCAAATACCTTCGAAGTTGTTTTTGAGCAACACTTTACTTCAAACATTAACTATTGCTATCAAATTTGGAAAAAGGGTTAACAAAGCTATGCAATCGACGGCAAAAAGCTTCGTTCGCTTCGCGCACTACGCCTTTTCCGCGATTGATAGCGACGTTATGCAGCCAAATCCCAACAATTAAGGGTCTTAAAATGGTAAAAGATTGGATTCCCATCTCTCATGATAATTACAAGCAGGTGCAAGGACCGTTCTATCATGGAACCAAAGCCAATTTGGCGATTGGTGACTTGCTAACCACAGGGTTCATCTCTCATTTCGAGGACGGTCGTATTCTTAAGCACATCTACTTTTCAGCCTTGATGGAGCCAGCAGTTTGGGGAGCTGAACTTGCTATGTCACTGTCTGGCCTCGAGGGTCGCGGCTACATATACATAGTTGAGCCAACAGGACCGTTCGAAGACGATCCGAATCTTACGAACAAAAAATTTCCCGGTAATCCAACACAGTCCTATAGAACCTGCGAACCCTTGAGAATTGTTGGCGTTGTTGAAGACTGGGAGGGGCATCCTGTTGAATTAATAAGGGGAATGTTGGATTCGTTAGAGGACTTAAAGCGCCGTGGTTTACACGTCATTGAAGACTAGTCCTTTGCATAACAAAGCCATCAAACCGGACGCCAGAGATTCCGCGCCTGTTGCGCATGGCTTCGCCATTTTATGCGCAATAGGCGCGCCACCCTGTCGCCGTTTATGGCGGCGTTAGGCCTCGCCGAAGCGAAAGATCGCTACTTGAAGTGTTGACGCCTTTGTTTTAAAGTTTCGCGTCTATCTTTCTGATTTTGTTAAAAAATCAGACTTTGATTAATCATGTTAGACGTCAGAGGTATTTTGACTTAAACGCCTCTGAGGTCGAATTAACGTTAGCCACCAAGAAGGTGCCATGAAAACATTTGCCGCATATGTAATTATCGCGTGTCTTTCGAGTACGGCATTAGCTGGTTCAATTACAGAAAATACGTCTTGGAACAAAGAGTTCTCTGCCGAAGCCGTCAATGGTGTCTTCGTGCTTTGTAAAAGTAGCAGTAAATCCTGCGCTACCAATGACTTAGCTCGTGCATCAAAGGAATATCTTCCAGCATCAACATTTAAGATCCCCAACGCAATTATCGGCCTAGAAACTGGTGTCATAAAGAATGAGCATCAGGTTTTCAAATGGGACGGAAAGCCAAGAGCCATGAAGCAATGGGAAAGAGACTTGACCTTAAGAGGGGCAATACAAGTTTCAGCTGTTCCCGTATTTCAACAAATCGCCAGAGAAGTTGGCGAAGTAAGAATGCAGAAATACCTTAAAAAATTTTCCTATGGCAACCAGAATATCAGTGGTGGCATTGACAAATTCTGGTTGGAAGGCCAGCTTAGAATTTCCGCAGTTAATCAAGTGGAGTTTCTAGAGTCTCTATATTTAAATAAATTGTCAGCATCTAAAGAAAACCAGCTAATAGTAAAAGAGGCTTTGGTAACGGAGGCGGCACCTGAATATCTAGTGCATTCAAAAACTGGTTTTTCTGGTGTGGGAACTGAGTCAAATCCTGGTGTCGCATGGTGGGTTGGGTGGGTTGAGAAGGAGACAGAGGTTTACTTTTTCGCCTTTAACATGGATATAGACAACGAAAGTAAGTTGCCGCTAAGAAAATCCATTCCCACCAAAATCATGGAAAGTGAGGGCATCATTGGTGGCTAAAACAAAGTTAAACATCATGAGGGAAGTGGTGATCGCCGAAGTATCGACTCAACTATCAGAGGTAGTTGGCGTCATCGAGCGCCATCTCGAACCGACGTTGCTGGCCGTACATTTGTACGGCTCCGCAGTGGATGGCGGCCTGAAGCCACACAGTGATATTGATTTGCTGGTTACGGTGACCGTAAGGCTTGATGAAACAACGCGGCGAGCTTTGATCAACGACCTTTTGGAAACTTCGGCTTCCCCTGGAGAGAGCGAGATTCTCCGCGCTGTAGAAGTCACCATTGTTGTGCACGACGACATCATTCCGTGGCGTTATCCAGCTAAGCGCGAACTGCAATTTGGAGAATGGCAGCGCAATGACATTCTTGCAGGTATCTTCGAGCCAGCCACGATCGACATTGATCTGGCTATCTTGCTGACAAAAGCAAGAGAACATAGCGTTGCCTTGGTAGGTCCAGCGGCGGAGGAACTCTTTGATCCGGTTCCTGAACAGGATCTATTTGAGGCGCTAAATGAAACCTTAACGCTATGGAACTCGCCGCCCGACTGGGCTGGCGATGAGCGAAATGTAGTGCTTACGTTGTCCCGCATTTGGTACAGCGCAGTAACCGGCAAAATCGCGCCGAAGGATGTCGCTGCCGACTGGGCAATGGAGCGCCTGCCGGCCCAGTATCAGCCCGTCATACTTGAAGCTAGACAGGCTTATCTTGGACAAGAAGAAGATCGCTTGGCCTCGCGCGCAGATCAGTTGGAAGAATTTGTTCACTACGTGAAAGGCGAGATCACCAAGGTAGTCGGCAAATAATGTCTAACAATTCGTTCAAGCCGACGCCGCTTCGCGGCGCGGCTTAACTCAAGCGTTAGATGCACTAAGCACATAATTGCTCACAGCCAAACTATCAGGTCAAGTCTGCTTTTATTATTTTTAAGCGTGCATAATAAGCCCTACACAAATTGGGAGATATATCATGAAAGGCTGGCTTTTTCTTGTTATCGCAATAGTTGGCGAAGTAATCGCAACATCCGCATTAAAATCTAGCGAGGGCTTTACTAAGCTTGCCCCTTCCGCCGTTGTCATAATCGGTTATGGCATCGCATTTTATTTTCTTTCTCTGGTTCTGAAATCCATCCCTGTCGGTGTTGCTTATGCAGTCTGGTCGGGACTCGGCGTCGTCATAATTACAGCCATTGCCTGGTTGCTTCATGGGCAAAAGCTTGATGCGTGGGGCTTTGTAGGTATGGGGCTCATAATTGCTGCCTTTTTGCTCGCCCGATCCCCATCGTGGAAGTCGCTGCGGAGGCCGACGCCATGGTGACGGTGTTCGGCATTCTGAATCTCACCGAGGACTCCTTCTTCGATGAGAGCCGGCGGCTAGACCCCGCCGGCGCTGTCACCGCGGCGATCGAAATGCTGCGAGTCGGATCAGACGTCGTGGATGTCGGACCGGCCGCCAGCCATCCGGACGCGAGGCCTGTATCGCCGGCCGATGAGATCAGACGTATTGCGCCGCTCTTAGACGCCCTGTCCGATCAGATGCACCGTGTTTCAATCGACAGCTTCCAACCGGAAACCCAGCGCTATGCGCTCAAGCGCGGCGTGGGCTACCTGAACGATATCCAAGGATTTCCTGACCCTGCGCTCTATCCCGATATTGCTGAGGCGGACTGCAGGCTGGTGGTTATGCACTCAGCGCAGCGGGATGGCATCGCCACCCGCACCGGTCACCTTCGACCCGAAGACGCGCTCGACGAGATTGTGCGGTTCTTCGA
The DNA here is from genome assembly GCF_033676005.1 of Providencia sp. PROV252. NCBI lineage: Bacteria > Pseudomonadati > Pseudomonadota > Gammaproteobacteria > Enterobacterales > Morganellaceae > Providencia > Providencia sp. PROV252. Next base: position 41,544 of record NZ_CP096295.1, read on the forward strand.
GGCGCGGGTTTCCGCCTTGCGACGGAGCGGGGTCGCTGCCGACCGGCTCATCCTCGATCCGGGGATGGGATTTTTCTTGAGCCCCGCACCGGAAACATCGCTGCACGTGCTGTCGAACCTTCAAAAGCTGAAGTCGGCGTTGGGGCTTCCGCTATTGGTCTCGGTGTCGCGGAAATCCTTCTTGGGCGCCACCGTTGGCCTTCCTGTAAAGGATCTGGGTCCAGCGAGCCTTGCGGCGGAACTTCACGCGATCGGCAATGGCGCTGACTACGTCCGCACCCACGCGCCTGGAGATCTGCGAAGCGCAATCACCTTCTCGGAAACCCTCGCGAAATTTCGCAGTCGCGACGCCAGAGACCGAGGGTTAGATCATGCCTAGCATTCACCTTCCGGCCGCCCGCTAAATATCTCCTTTTGGGTTGTTAATAAAACATCCAATAAGTTGACTGTGCGTGAAAAAGAAAGTTTTGTGTGATGGCGTTGAAGATCGCACCGTTAAGCTCTTATGTGGGATGGTGCAGAGCTCGACGACTACCGATAAAACGCAACCGCCGCAAACAGACAAGAAAAAGCCCCAACTGATAACAGTTGGGGCTTCAGTATTGTGATTGGTGGAGCAATAGCACCCTGAACCCAAAACCTTCTCGCTCAACCGGTAGTGGCTGATAACAACTCGTGAGGGCTATTGCGGGTTAAGCATTTAGCGATGTCTAGGGCCAGACTGGACGTCTGAACGCAAGCCGCTGATACTGTACATAACCACAGTATCAGCGGAGGATACCCATGTCGCTGGCAAGGAACGCCACGGCGAGTCAATCGCCCACTCAAACAAACGGTTACGAACGCCACCAACCCGACCAGACGCTGCTCTACCAGCTGGTTGAGCAGCACTACCCAGCCTTCAAAGCCTCACTCGAAGCCCAAGGTCAACACCTGCCTCGCTACATCCAACAAGAATTCAACGACCTCCTCCAATGTGGCCGTCTGGAGTATGGTTTCATGCGGGTTCGCTGCGAGGATTGTCATCACGAGCGTCTGGTCGCCTTCAGCTGTAAACGACGCGGCTTTTGCCCTAGCTGCGGTGCCCGCCGGATGGCCGAGAGTGCGGCGCTGCTGATAGACGAAGTCTTCCCCAAGGAGCCCATTCGCCAGTGGGTGCTCAGCTTTCCTTTCCAGCTACGCTTTTTGCTGGCTCGCCATCCCCAGCTGATGGGCCAGGTCTTGAGTATCGTCTATCGTACACTCTCAACTCATCTGATCAAAAAAGCCGGTTACACCAAAGCCTCTGCACAAACTGGCTCAGTGACTCTTATCCAACGCTTTGGCTCCGCGCTAAATCTCAATGTCCACTACCACATGCTGTTTCTCGATGGTGTCTATGCCGAAGATGACTATGGCAAGCAACGCTTCCATCGTGTCAAGGCACCCACTTACGATGAGCTGAATACGCTCGCTCACACCCTCAGCCATCGCATCGCTCGCTGCATGGAAAAGCGTGGGATTTTGGAGCGTGATGCCGAGAATACGTGGTTGACACTGGAAGAGGGCGAAGACGATACGCTGACTCAATTACATGGTGCTTCGGTTACGTATCGCATTGCCGTCGGCCCCCAGCAAGGGCGCAAAGTCTTCACCCTGCAAACCTTGCCAGGGCGTGAGGATAAAGCCGACTCAAGCAGTCGAGTAGCCAACCATGCTGGTTTCTCGCTACACGCCGGTGTGATGGCCGAAGCGCATCAGCGGGATAAGCTTGAGCGCTTGTGTCGCTACATTAGTCGGCCAGCGGTTTCAGAAAAACGTCTGGCATTAACCGCCAATGGGCAGGTGCGTTACGAGCTCAAAACTCCGTACCGCAATGGCACCACCCATGTGATCTTCGAGCCGCTGGACTTCATCGCCAAACTCGCTGCGTTGGTACCTAAGCCGCGAGTCAACCTCACACGCTTCCACGGCGTCTTTGCACCGAACAGCAAACACCGAGTTCAAGTAACACCCGCCAAGCGGGGCAAGAAGCCCGACAAATCGGAAGGTCTCGATACTAACTGGCGTGACAAGAGTCCTGCAGAGCGCCACCGCGCCATGACCTGGATGCAACGCCTCAAGCGAGTCTTCAATATTGATATTGAAGTCTGCGAACACTGCGGCGGTCACGTCAAAGTGATTGCCAGCATCGAAGATCCGAAGGTCATTGAGCAGATTCTCAAGCATCTGAAACAGAAAACAGCCAAGGCGAATGCCGCCAAGCAGCGTGAGCTGCCACCAGAACGAGCGCCGCCACTGACTCCCAGCCTGTTCGATCCATCACAGAGTCGTCTCTTTGACTGACGACCCCAAATCCAACACTGCTCAACACTGCCAACTTTTAAACGGGGCGGTGGGGCAGTTTGTATCTCTCGAGCTATCAGGCTAGAGATTTTACCGCCAAATCGAACCTTATTAGAGCGGTTTAGGCTGGACCGGCAGTTAAAATTGGGGCTTGAGCGGTAAACGAGTGAGGGAATTTCAGGTAAGATACTTCGGATGAGGAGCAAAAAGGTGGTTTATACTTCCTATACCCAACGCCAACCCCATGCCGCCGGGCAGCGCGCCTTTGGGGGTCTTGGCGTCGAACAAGATCAAGTCCGCCGCCCCGGCATAGGCTGCGGCGCGTGCGACATCGCTGGCGCTGGCGACGGGCAGCGCCTTCCACACCGGCTTGCCAAACCGCGCGCGCAACTGGGCCACGCGTTCGGGCGATTCCGAACCGTGCAGCTGCAGCGCGTTCAGCTTGGCTGCCACCAGTGCGTCGGCGATGACAGCATCATCCGCATCGACGAACAAACCGACCATGGCGATCTGGCCAGCTGCGCGCGATGTCAAAGCGCCCGCGACATTCGACGTAACCGCACGGGGCGACGCTGGATAGAACACCAACCCGGCATAGTCCGCCCGCGCCGCGATGGTCGCATCGAGCGCCTCGGGTGTGCTGATCCCGCAAATCTTGATTTTCGCGGGCATGCGGTCAGTCGGGGTTCTGGATCAGCCGCACCAGCGTGCAGTCGGGATCGATCAGGTAGCCGATCCTCAGGCCGCTCGCCTCCAGTTGCGGAGCTTTGAAGCGCGGCCAGCCGGTGCTTTTTTCCTCGGCTCCCGCCGCGTTCACCAATGCCACCATGGCATCGAGATCATCCAACCGCAGGCAACAGCCGAACGAGCTCGTAGCTGGGTCGAGGTCAGGATAGGGGAAGAATTCGAGCTGCAAACCGCCGCGCTGCAGGATCATCCAGCCGCGATCCTTCCAACTCGTCGCAAAGCCCAGCTTCGCATAAAACGCCTCTGTCACATCGAAATCGCGCGATGGCAGATTGGGGGTGACGTGGTCAGCCATGGCTCAGCGCAGCTTGTCGGCCATGCGGGCCGTATGAGTGATTGCGGCGCGGCTATCGGGGGCGGAATGGCTCATCACGATCATGCTGGCCTTGGGGAACGCCGCACCAAACGCGCGCGCTGACGCGGCGTAGTGCTCAGTGTCGGCATCACCGAGATTGCCGAGCGACTTGGCCTTGCTGTCCTTGATCAGGCAGCCACCAAAAGCGATGTCGGTGCCGTCGATCCCAACGGTGATATTGTCACTGGTGTGGCCGGGGCCGGGGTAAAATACCTTGAGCGGGCCAAAGTTGGGCGCGGTTGCTGGTTCGACCCAGCCATTGGCGGCGAAAGTCAGGCTGTGTTGCGCCGCAACCATCCCCTCTTGCGGGGCAAGCTGGTTCGACAACGCATTGGCATAAGTCGCAATCCCCGCCGCATGCAGCGCGTCCATACCGCCCATCTTGTCCTGATGCGCGTGAGTCACCACCGCCAGCGCGACCGGCAGGTTGATCTCCTGCTTGATCCAGTTGAGGATCTGGGCGGTCTGGTCATCGGTCCAGGCGGTATCGACCACCAGCACGCGGCCGCCATCCCTGACGATCAAACCGTTGGAAGCGACTGCCCCGAAACCCGGCATGTCGAGATAGGAAGTGTGCTGCCAGACATTCGGTGCGAGCTGGCGGAAAACCAGATCGCCAAACCGTTGGTCGCCAGTTTCCATTTGCTGGCCAATCGTCGGGCGGATTTCACCGGGCATGCACCCGCTCAGCATCAATGCAGCGGCTAATGCGGTGCTCAGCTTCGCGACCGGGTGCATAATATTGGGCAATTCCATCAAGTTTTCCTTTTATTCAGCATTAAAAACCCCGCAAATGCGAGGCCTAGTAAATAGATGATCTTAATTTGGTTCACTGTAGCAAAAATATGGGGCGAATTCAAACATGAGGTGCGACAGTTTCAAAAGCCATATGATAATCAACAAGCTGAGCAAATTTCTCTAATGGTGTAAGCCAATCTAACGCCTTTCTAGGACGAGTATTCAGTGACATGGCAACTTGATTTAAATAATGCTGATCTGCTGGCAATCAGGGGCATCGGTACGACTGGGCATCATCTTTCCCGTTCTTTTATATGCAGGAAGAACCTGCATTCTCAAGCGCACTCGATGCCTTCCAAAAAGCAGGTAATACTGTCATTGGCAATGACGTTTGGATCGGCTCTGAGGCAATGGTCATGCCCGGAATCAAGATCGGGCACGGTGCGGTGATAGGCAGCCGCTCGTTGGTGACAAAAGATGTGGAGCCTTACGCTATCGTTGGCGGCAATCCCGCTAAGAAGATTAAGAAACGCTTCACCGATGAGGAAATTTCATTGCTTCTGGAGATGGAGTGGTGGAATTGGTCACTGGAGAAGATCAAAGCGGCAATGCCCATGCTGTGCTCGTCTAATATTGTTGGCCTGCACAAGTATTGGCTCGAGTTTGCCGTCTAACAATTCAATCAAGCCGATGCCGCTTCGCGGCACGGCTTATTTCAGGCGTTATGCAGCCAAATCCCAACAATTAAGGGTCTTAAAATGGTAAAAGATTGGATTCCCATCTCTCATGATAATTACAAGCAGGTGCAAGGACCGTTCTATCATGGAACCAAAGCCAATTTGGCGATTGGTGACTTGCTAACCACAGGGTTCATCTCTCATTTCGAGGACGGTCGTATTCTTAAGCACATCTACTTTTCAGCCTTGATGGAGCCAGCAGTTTGGGGAGCTGAACTTGCTATGTCACTGTCTGGCCTCGAGGGTCGCGGCTACATATACATAGTTGAGCCAACAGGACCGTTCGAAGACGATCCGAATCTTACGAACAAAAGATTTCCCGGTAATCCAACACAGTCCTATAGAACCTGCGAACCCTTGAGAATTGTTGGCGTTGTTGAAGACTGGGAGGGGCATCCTGTTGAATTAATAAGGGGAATGTTGGATTCGTTGGAGGACTTAAAGCGCCGTGGTTTACACGTCATTGAAGACTAGTCCTTTGCATAACAAAGCCATCAAACCGGACGCCAGAGATTCCGCGCCTGTTGCGCATGGCTTCGCCATTTTATGCGCAATAGGCGCGCCACCCTGTCGCCGTTTATGGCGGCGTTAGATGCACTAAGCACATAATTGCTCACAGCCAAACTATCAGGTCAAGTCTGCTTTTATTATTTTTAAGCGTGCATAATAAGCCCTACACAAATTGGGAGATATATCATGAAAGGCTGGCTTTTTCTTGTTATCGCAATAGTTGGCGAAGTAATCGCAACATCCGCATTAAAATCTAGCGAGGGCTTTACTAAGCTTGCCCCTTCCGCCGTTGTCATAATCGGTTATGGCATCGCATTTTATTTTCTTTCTCTGGTTCTGAAATCCATCCCTGTCGGTGTTGCTTATGCAGTCTGGTCGGGACTCGGCGTCGTCATAATTACAGCCATTGCCTGGTTGCTTCATGGGCAAAAGCTTGATGCGTGGGGCTTTGTAGGTATGGGGCTCATAATTGCTGCCTTTTTGCTCGCCCGATCCCCATCGTGGAAGTCGCTGCGGAGGCCGACGCCATGGTGACGGTGTTCGGCATTCTGAATCTCACCGAGGACTCCTTCTTCGATGAGAGCCGGCGGCTAGACCCCGCCGGCGCTGTCACCGCGGCGATCGAAATGCTGCGAGTCGGATCAGACGTCGTGGATGTCGGACCGGCCGCCAGCCATCCGGACGCGAGGCCTGTATCGCCGGCCGATGAGATCAGACGTATTGCGCCGCTCTTAGACGCCCTGTCCGATCAGATGCACCGTGTTTCAATCGACAGCTTCCAACCGGAAACCCAGCGCTATGCGCTCAAGCGCGGCGTGGGCTACCTGAACGATATCCAAGGATTTCCTGACCCTGCGCTCTATCCCGATATTGCTGAGGCGGACTGCAGGCTGGTGGTTATGCACTCAGCGCAGCGGGATGGCATCGCCACCCGCACCGGTCACCTTCGACCCGAAGACGCGCTCGACGAGATTGTGCGGTTCTTCGAGGCGCGGGTTTCCGCCTTGCGACGGAGCGGGGTCGCTGCCGACCGGCTCATCCTCGATCCGGGGATGGGATTTTTCTTGAGCCCCGCACCGGAAACATCGCTGCACGTGCTGTCGAACCTTCAAAAGCTGAAGTCGGCGTTGGGGCTTCCGCTATTGGTCTCGGTGTCGCGGAAATCCTTCTTGGGCGCCACCGTTGGCCTTCCTGTAAAGGATCTGGGTCCAGCGAGCCTTGCGGCGGAACTTCACGCGATCGGCAATGGCGCTGACTACGTCCGCACCCACGCGCCTGGAGATCTGCGAAGCGCAATCACCTTCTCGGAAACCCTCGCGAAATTTCGCAGTCGCGACGCCAGAGACCGAGGGTTAGATCATGCCTAGCATTCACCTTCCGGCCGCCCGCTAGCGGACCCTGGTCAGGTTCCGCGAAGGTGGGCGCAGACATGCTGGGCTCGTCAGGATCAAACTGCACTATGAGGCGGCGGTTCATACCGCGCCAGGGGAGCGAATGGACAGCGAGGAGCCTCCGAACGTTCGGGTCGCCTGCTCGGGTGATATCGACGAGGTTGTGCGGCTGATGCACGACGCTGCGGCGTGGATGTCCGCCAAGGGAACGCCCGCCTGGGACGTCGCGCGGATCGACCGGACATTCGCGGAGACCTTCGTCCTGAGATCCGAGCTCCTAGTCGCGAGTTGCAGCGACGGCATCGTCGGCTGTTGCACCTTGTCGGCCGAGGATCCCGAGTTCTGGCCCGACGCCCTCAAGGGGGAGGCCGCATATCTGCACAAGCTCGCGGTGCGACGGACACATGCGGGCCGGGGTGTCAGCTCCGCGCTGATCGAGGCTTGCCGCCATGCCGCGCGAACGCAGGGGTGCGCCAAGCTGCGGCTCGACTGCCACCCGAACCTGCGTGGCCTATACGAGCGGCTCGGATTCACCCACGTCGACACTTTCAATCCCGGCTGGGATCCAACCTTCATCGCAGAACGCCTAGAACTCGAAATCTAACGTCCGTTCGGGCATCGAGGTCCATGTCGGGGTGGGACGGGCCCGTGGCTTCAAGATCACTTGCAGTCCGACCGCGATGTCTTGGTTGCGCGAGAGGTTGTCGACAGGCCATGCTGAGTGTGCGATGGTTGATCGCTTCCTCGCCGCTCTCCACGGCGACGATGGCCGCCGCCATCAGCAAGTGCGCCAGTTCCCCTATGGTGCCCTCGCTGCGTGTGAGCAGGTAGCGAGCCATGTCCAGCGTGGCAATTGGGGAAGGCCGGCGCAGCGGGAGCGAAGCGGCGAAGCTGGCCAGCAGTGAGCAGCAATCGTCGTTGGCCTCCCATACCGGCAGCATCATCGGCTCGAAGCGATTTTCCAACTGGTCATCGGAGCGGATGGCTAGGTAGGCGTCGCGCGTGCCTACCCCAACCAACGGGATGCGCAGTTCGTTGCCGAGGAAGCGCAGCAGGTTGAGGAATTCCCGGCGGTTGACGCTGTTGCCGGCCAGCACGTTGTGCAGCTCGTCGATCACCAGCATGCGCACGCCGACCTTGCGCAGCAGTGCCAGAGCCAGTTGCTCCATTTCCGGCAACCGTGGGCGTGGGCGCAGCGGCGCGCCCATCGCGGCGAGCAGCGCGACGTAGAAGCGGATCACGGACGGCTCGGACGGCATCTGCACGACCAACACCGGGATGTGCTCCTGGTCGGCGTCGGAGCTGGCCGGGTGGGTGCGGCGGAACTTCTCGACGATCATCGACTTGCCATTGTTGGTCGGGCCAACCAGCAGCAGGTTGGGCATGCGTTGCTTGTTTGGCCACGCATAAAGGGCTTCCAGCCGGTTCAGCGCCTCGACTGCGCGCGGATAGCCGATCCAGCGGTCGGCGCGAAGGCGCTGGATGCGCTCGTCCGCCGGAAGACGGGCCAAGCCCTGGGCCGCCGGCAGCAGGTGGGACAGGTCGATGATGGGATATTCGTCCACGGCTACCACTCCTCAATCTGGTCGAACGGTTTGGCGGGTGGCAAGTTGTCTGCCTGCGGGTCGGCAATATCCGTATCCGGCGGAACGGGCTTGTCCGGCCGAGCTGATGTCTTGAGGTGCTGGCGGCGATCCGCGTCACGCCGCGCCTTGCGTGTGGCCTTCTGCGCGCTGGTCACAATCTCACGCATCTGGCCGATCATGCGGAACAGCGCCGACTCATCCACCTGTTCGCGCCCTTGCTGCCGCAGTTTCGCCAGCGCCTGCCGTTGTTCCCAGAGGGTGACAGCCGGATGCGACAAGGTACGGTAGGGAATTTCCAGGTAATGCTGTCCCTCCGGTTCCAGGACCCAGATACGGCTGATGTCGCGCGGATCGCGCCGGATCAGAAAGGACGGCCAGCGTTCACGCCGCGCAATCCACGGCTTGAGCGCATCGGCGGGCACTGTTGCAAAGTTAGCGATGAGGCAGCCTTTTGTCTTATTCAAAGGCCTTACATTTCAAAAACTCTGCTTACCAGGCGCATTTCGCCCAGGGGATCACCATAATAAAATGCTGAGGCCTGGCCTTTGCGTAGTGCACGCATCACCTCAATACCTTTGATGGTGGCGTAAGCCGTCTTCATGGATTTAAATCCCAGCGTGGCGCCGATTATCCGTTTCAGTTTGCCATGATCGCATTCAATCACGTTGTTCCGGTACTTAATCTGTCGGTGTTCAACGTCAGACGGGCACCGGCCTTCGCGTTTGAGCAGAGCAAGCGCGCGACCATAGGCGGGCGCTTTATCCGTGTTGATGAATCGCGGGATCTGCCACTTCTTCACGTTGTTGAGGATTTTACCCAGAAACCGGTATGCAGCTTTGCTGTTACGACGGGAGGAGAGATAAAAATCGACAGTGCGGCCCCGGCTGTCGACGGCCCGGTACAGATACGCCCAGCGGCCATTGACCTTCACGTAGGTTTCATCCATGTGCCACGGGCAAAGATCGGAAGGGTTACGCCAGTACCAGCGCAGCCGTTTTTCCATTTCAGGCGCATAACGCTGAACCCAGCGGTAAATCGTGGAGTGATCGACATTCACTCCGCGTTCAGCCAGCATCTCCTGCAGCTCACGGTAACTGATGCCGTATTTGCAGTACCAGCGTACGGCCCACAGAATGATGTCACGCTGAAAATGCCGGCCTTTGAATGGGTTCATGTGCAGCTCCATCAGCAAAAGGGGATGATAAGTTTATCACCACCGACTATTTGCAACAGTGCCTTCAAACCAGTGACAGCATTACTCATTCAATCTTGGAACTCATCAACAATATGTTGATTGATCTTCTGGCAACAATGGCCCGCCTAGACAATGAGAAACGTATAGAACGTATTAAGCAGGGCCTGGCACGTTCGGGTTACAAACCAACAGGCAAGAAGGCAAATGAGGCTAAACATAAACGAATAAAAGAATTGCTAGTAGTTGGCAATATGACTAAGGAAGAAATTGCCAAAGCAGTGAATTGTGGAGTTGCAACTGTCTATCGAGTTGCTAAAGTTATCTAAAAGAGGCTTATCTCAACGCGCCCCCAATGGGGCACCGCTGCATTCAGGTTACTTCACATAAGAAATTTTATGTTAAATGATTGTTAGAAATGCCCCTTGATCGAGGCATTTTCTATAAAGAATACTAAAAACTAATTAAAGCCAACCAAGTTTCAAAACAAGGCAGTTCTCAGCAATCATATTTTTAAATTATATAACTCCCAACTGAGCTTTTGCTCCAACGATAAGGCTTTCATTTTGAGTTTCTAAGGCAAATAAACCATACATCAAAGGAGAGGCCGCTGCTCTTTCTAAAGTCTGTTCATATAGTTTATTCCAAACTTTACCCCCTAGTTTTTCATACTCGATGATTAGAGTTTTGAGGCTTTCTTCTCCAAACAAAGTTACATGCCCAGCAAAATCAATCGCTGGGTCATCTATATGGGCTGTTGACCAATCAATAACGCCTGAAACAGCTCCATCCTTTGAAGCTAGTACATGCCCAGCATATAAATCGCCATGTATAAATTGGGTGAAATCTGCCCATAGAACATCATTATCCAACCATTTTCTGTAGCGGGTTTCCAATTGCTCACTTATACCAATTTCAGATTTTACTAACTGCAAATTGTTTGCTATTTCAGGTCTTAAATCTGAAGGTTTCATAATTTTCAAATCATTTTCCCGAACTTCTTTTTCAGGAATACTATGGATTTCAAATAAGGTTTTTGCCAAAGATGTTATGTATTTCGGGCTATCTTTGTCCATATTCCAAATTATTTCATAGGTTTCAGCATCCAAATTTAAAACAGGATTATCTTTAAGTATGGGATAAGCCACTAATTCTGTAGATGAAATTCTCCAATCAGGAACCTCTACAGAAAGATGTTTTTTTACCAATTCTAAAATGCGTTTTTCTTTCTTGATTTGTTCCCTCATGCCATCACGACGAGGAATACGCAGCAACCATTGTTGCCCCTTTGTATCAAGAGCAAAAACGACCTTAAAATCAATGCCCATTTCATTGAAATTCATTTTGTCCGTAAGCAACAAGCCGTGTGCTTCAGCAAGTGATTGAATATCTTGAATTGTCATTTTTAATTTCCTTTAAAGAGTTCAATAATTAATGTTCGGATTAGATTGGCTATCATTAACAATCTCTCTCAAAAGTCTTGATGATTTTGTGGTCTTTGATCTCGTAGATAATGTCAGCAATATTATCGACCAATTGCTTGTCATGAGATACGAAGATAATAGTTCCTGCATAGGACTTCATCATTGTTTCTAATGCGGCAATACTTTTTAGGTCAAGATAGTTTCCTGGTTCATCCATAAGCAAAATATTATATTTTCCTAAAAGCATTTTGGATAAAAGCAGTTTGATGATTTCACCTCCCGATAAGTCGGATAAGTTTTTTTGAATATCATTCGCTCCGATCCCCATTGAAGCCAATACTGCACGAATTTCCGCAACTGTGTACTCGCACTCTTCCTGCATAAAGGAGAGCACAGATTTATGCGTGTTAAATTTATATCCTGTTTGTGTAAAGTAGCCAATTTCAGCTTTTGGAGATATGGTTAATCCATCAGCACGTTCTGATATCATTTTTAACAAGGACGTTTTCCCTGTTCCATTCGATCCAGTTATAGCGACTTTAGCGCCAAGCGGTATTATAAAGTTAGCGTCATCAAAGATAGTACGGCTACCAAATTTTAAGCTCAGACCATCTGCCGTAATCGGGAACTTATTGTGCAGTTCTAGGGCTGAACTTTGACGAAAACGAATAGAACGCAAATGCTCTGGTGCTTGAATATCTTCTAATGCAGCCAAACGCTTTTCCATACTCTTAGCTGCCTGATACAGTTTTCTTTGCTTGGTGCCAGTCATTTTTGCATGCCCAAGTCGTCCAGCACTTTCGGTAGAGTTTTTGGATTTTTCTCCTTTTTTCTTATTGTCTAATCGATTAGCTTGCTGGCGTTTTTCTTGCACAGCAGATTCTAATCGCTCCCGTTCCTTCATCATCAGCTCATATTCTACGGCTTGGTGTTGTCGCTCTTCTTCTTTTTGACGCAAGTAATCCGAGTAACCACCCCAATATTCCGTAATTTTACCGTCTTTTAACTCCCATATCTTGTCTACAACCATATCAAGAAAATATCGGTCATGACTGATAACAAGTAATGCTCCATCAAATGCTTTAAGTTGACCAATAAGTAGATCTATTCCATTGAGATCAAGGTGGCTGGTTGGTTCATCCGCTAGAATGCCATGTACTTGTTGGGAAAATGCGGCAGCAATTTTTGCACGAGTTTCCTCTCCGCCACTCATTGTGTCGTTTTGTACATTGGAAACACCAAGGCGAGATAACATTGCCCGGTCTTCGACCGTTTCTATTTCGATTCCGCCCAGTTGGCTGATATGTGCAAAATCACCAAAACGCTGTAATGTCGCTTCGGCTAAAACAATTTCGCCATTAAGTACTTTGAGTAAACTACTCTTTCCTGCTCCGTTATCACCCACAAGACCAATACGGTCATAAGAGTGAATTTCCAATTCATCAATATCCAAAACATCACGCCCAGCATAATCCAAGCGTATGTTTCTCGCTTTAATAATTAAACTCATTTTTATTTACTCCTGTTTAGCTCTTGAAATTTTTTATGCAGCAAACAGGATTTAGGTGAAAACAAAAGCTAGCATCACAGTGTCCTCCCAAAAAAAAAGCTATTCATCCACAGGGTGGACAAATAGCTAGTCAATTAAGTTATAACTGGAAACTATGCACTAAAAGCATACTTATAAATTAAGCATACTTTTACTTTATATATCCGCATATATTCTTAAAGACACAACAAAAGCCCACCATTATAAAATAGTGTCACTATGCAAATAGTTGTGTCTTAACGAATGCGGATAGAATGCATAAACTTACCTAAAAAATAAAATTCAGTTTTATGATAACTTTACTGTTAAAAGAAGTCTAGACAACCTTGTTTTATGCTTGGATATAAGGCTTATTTTAGGCACTGTTGCAAAGTTAGCGATGAGGCAGCCTTTTGTCTTATTCAAAGGCCTTACATTTCAAAAACTCTGCTTACCAGGCGCATTTCGCCCAGGGGATCACCATAATAAAATGCTGAGGCCTGGCCTTTGCGTAGTGCACGCATCACCTCAATACCTTTGATGGTGGCGTAAGCCGTCTTCATGGATTTAAATCCCAGCGTGGCGCCGATTATCCGTTTCAGTTTGCCATGATCGCATTCAATCACGTTGTTCCGGTACTTAATCTGTCGGTGTTCAACGTCAGACGGGCACCGGCCTTCGCGTTTGAGCAGAGCAAGCGCGCGACCATAGGCGGGCGCTTTATCCGTGTTGATGAATCGCGGGATCTGCCACTTCTTCACGTTGTTGAGGATTTTACCCAGAAACCGGTATGCAGCTTTGCTGTTACGACGGGAGGAGAGATAAAAATCGACAGTGCGGCCCCGGCTGTCGACGGCCCGGTACAGATACGCCCAGCGGCCATTGACCTTCACGTAGGTTTCATCCATGTGCCACGGGCAAAGATCGGAAGGGTTACGCCAGTACCAGCGCAGCCGTTTTTCCATTTCAGGCGCATAACGCTGAACCCAGCGGTAAATCGTGGAGTGATCGACATTCACTCCGCGTTCAGCCAGCATCTCCTGCAGCTCACGGTAACTGATGCCGTATTTGCAGTACCAGCGTACGGCCCACAGAATGATGTCACGCTGAAAATGCCGGCCTTTGAATGGGTTCATGTGCAGCTCCATCAGCAAAAGGGGATGATAAGTTTATCACCACCGACTATTTGCAACAGTGCCCATCGGCGTAGTAGTGGATGTGGTCGATGACAAAGCCGGTGCGGGTCAGCGTGCGCCGGAGGATCGGCAGAAAATCGACCAGGAACGAAGTAGCGCGTGTGACGACGGCCGGTACGCCGACACGCGCCACGGCCTCGGCCCAGCGCGCGGCCGGCGGTTGGAGCAGGCCGTTGTGCACCGAACCGTGGTAGGTGCCGACCGCCAATGTGAGCCAGCGCTCTAGCTCGCGCAGCGTCAGGGCGGCCTTGTTTTCGGAATCGTAGTCGCCGCGCTGGTCAGGGTTGGAGAAGGTCGTTCCCGGCAGTTCGTCGTGAATCATCTGCATCGCCGTGCCGATGATCCGTTCCACGATGCCGCCATAGTGCGGCTGTCCCAGCGGGCGATAGTCCAGCCGGATGCCATGCTGCTCGCAACCCCGGCGCAGGGCCTCGCTCTTGAACTCGGCCGCGTTGTCTAGGTAGAGCAGCAAGGGCTTGCCGCTCATCTGCCAATCCATTTCCACGTTCAGTCCTTCCAGCCAAGGGCGCTTGTCGCAGGCGACATGCACGAGGCACAGGCCAACCGAAACGGCAGACGGCGCTTCCAGCGTGACGACCATGCCGAGCACGCAGCGGGTGAACACGTCGATGGCGAGGGTCAGGTACGGGCGGCCAATAGGTTGCCGGTCGCGGTCATCGACCACGATCAGGTCGATGACCGTATGGTCTATCTGCACCTGCTCCAGCGGCGCGGTCACGGCAGGAGGCTCGCCGCCCACACCTTGTAGGTCACGAGCGGCATCCTGGCCTTCCCGCCGGCGGATGACCTTGCGCGGGTCAAGGCTAGCGATCCGTAAGGCCACGGTATTGCGCGCCGGCACTCGCAGTTTTTGAGCCTTGCACACCTGAGTGACTTCGCGGTGAAAGGCCGCTAGGCTGCGCTTCTGCTTGGTCAGGAACCGCTTTTGCAGTAGCTCGTGGATGACGCGCTCGACCGGTTCCGGCAAGCGCCCCTTACCTTTACCTCCACCGGACTGGCCGGGCACCAGATCCGTCACGAGGCCGCTGCCTTGCCGGGCACGCCGGATCAGAACGTATACCTGGCGCCGAGACAAGCCCAGCGCCTGAGCCGCCATATCGGCCGCTTCGTGCCCGACCGTCTCCGACTGCGCCAACGGACTGATGATCTCCGCACGACGGCGCGCACGCTCCCAAGCCTCATCAGGCAGAGTGGCCACGCCTTGTTCTGGAATCCGTGGGGTGTCCGTCGCCATGCTCACCTCGCTTTGGTGCACACGAGTATTGAGCATAGTCGAGATTGGTGCAGATCACTTCTGATATTGAACTGTCAGGAGCTGGCTGCACAACAGCCATTACGCCCAATCAACTGGTGCAGTCGTCTTCTGAAAATGACATCCATGCCCAGCCCGTGCGCGAGCTGGATCACCGCCCGCACGATAGTTTGGTCACGGGCATCATCCGGGAGCCTGGCGACAAAGGATTGGTCGATTTTCAATGTGGTGATGGGGCAGCATTTCAGATGTTGCAGGCAGGAATAGCCGGTGCCGAAGTCGTCGGCGGCGAAGCGCACGCCGATGGCGCGCAAGGCGTCGAAACTGGCAAACAGGGCTGGATTGCCGAATGCGACCGATTCGGTCAGTTCGATCTCCAGAAGCTCGGCGGGCAGGGCCATATCGGCCAGCACCCGCTTTACCTCGTCGTCGAACGTTGGCCCAACCTGGCTGGCGGACACATTGATGGCAAGACGGAACGGTTGCCATGCCGGTCCTTGCCACTTGTGCATCTGGCGACAGGCCTCGCCCAGCACCCACGCGCCTATTTCCGGCATCAGGCCGAACGACTCGGCCAGCGGCAGGAACTGGCCGGGCGGCAACAGGCCAAGCCTCGGATGCCGCCAGCGCATCAACGCTTCCGCGCCAGCGATCCGGTGATCGCGCAGATCGACCAGCGGCTGGTAATGCAGGTCAAGCTGTCCGCGCGCCGCCGCCTGCGCCAACTCGGCCGCCGTCCATCCGGCGGGCTGCGAACTCGTCATGATCCGCCCCGGAAGGCGCGCAGCAGCCGCGTTACGGCCAGAACGAACAAGCCGGTCAGCGCGAGCGCGGCAACACCCCAATGCTCGCCAAGGAAGGCACCGGCGGTCGTCCCGGCCAGCACGGCGGCGAGAATCGGCAGATGGCAGGGGCAGGTCAACACGGCCAGCGCACCCCACAGGTAGCCGGAAACGGGTTGGCGCGTCTCGGGCGGCAGTTTGTCAGGGGCGTTCACGGCAATGCCTCCTCGTGCGCCCGCTCGGCTGGCATGGAGGCCAGTTGCGCGTCCAGATGGGCCAACGCCGCGCGCCGCCGCTCGACCAACTGGCGCAGCACGGCAAGCTGCGCTGCGGCTTGTGCGCCGTCCGCTGCGTCGAGCGCACGGCACAGCCGCGCCAGGGCATCCAGGCCGATACCCGCCTCGAAGGCCGCGCGCACGAAGCACAGCCGTTGCAAGGCCGCATCGTCGAACACGCCGTAGCCGCCCGTGGTGCAGGCCACCGGCCGTAACAAGCCGCGCACCAGGTAGTCGCGCACGATATGTACGCTCACCCCAGCGTTATGGGCCAGTTGCGATACCGTGTAGGCGCTCATCGCACACCTCCTTGTCCTCACCCGGCGCAGCAGGAAAGCTGCTTCACATCCTTGTTGAAGGTCTGCGCCGCGAGCTTCAACCCTTCGACCATCGTCAGGTAGGGGAACAACTGGTCGGCCAGTTCCTGCACCGTCATCCGGTTGCGAATCGCCAGTGCGGCCGTCTGGATCAGTTCGCCCGCTTCCGGGGCCACTGCCTGCACGCCGATCAGTCGTCCGCTGCCTTCTTCAACCACCAGTTTGATGAAGCCGCGCGTGTCGAAGTTGGCGAGCGCGCGCGGCACGTTGTCCAGCGTTAGCGTGCGACTATCAGTTTTGATGCCGTCATGGTGCGCTTCCGCCTCGCTGTAGCCTACGGTCGCCACTTGCGGGTCGGTGAACACCACGGCCGGCATCGCGGTCAGGTTCAGGGCCGCGTCACCGCCGGTCATGTTGATCGCGGCGCGAGTGCCGGCCGCTGCCGCCACATAGACGAACTGCGGCTGGTCGGTGCAGTCGCCTGCGGCGTAGATGTGTTCCACGCTTGTACGCATGCCGGGGTCGATGACGATAGCGCCTTGCGGGGTGAGCGTGACGCCCGTCGCATCCAGTGCCAGCTTGCGTGTGTTGGGCGCGCGGCCGGTGGCGACCAGCAGCTTGTCGGCGCGCAGTTCGCCGTGCGCCGTGGTGAGCACGAATTCGCCGTCCCCTTCACCATTGATATACGCGACCTGGCTGGCCTGGGTGTGTTCCCTCACCTCGATGCCCTCCATGCGGAATGCGGCCGTGACGGCTTCGCCTATAGCTGGGTCTTCGCGGAAGAACAGCGTGCTGCGAGCCAGGATCGTCACCTTCGCTCCGAGTCGGGCGAACGCCTGCGCCAGCTCCAGCGCCACCACTGATGAGCCAATCACGGCCAGGCGCTTAGGAATCGTCTCGCTGACCAGCGCTTCAGTGGAAGTCCAGTACGGAGTGTCTTTCAGGCCGGGAATCGGCGGCACGGCCGGGCTCGCGCCGGTGGCGATCAGGCAGCGGTCGAATGCCACCACGCGCTCGCCGCCGTCGTTGAGTTGCACGATCAGGTTGCGATTGTCCTTAAAGCGGGCGGAGCCGTGCAGCACAGTGATCGCCGGATTGCCCTCCAAGATGCCTTCGTACTTGGCGTGGCGCAGTTCATCGACGCGGGCCTGCTGCTGGGCCAGCAGCGCCGTGCGCTGGATGGTCGGCGTGGTAGCGGCGATGCCGCCATCGAACGGGCTTTCCCGGCGCAGATGGGCGATATGGGCGGCGCGGATCATGATCTTGGACGGCACACAACCGACATTGACGCAGGTGCCGCCGATGGTGCCGCGCTCGATCAGCGTGACACGTGCGCCTTGCTCGACGGCCTTCAGCGCCGCTGCCATCGCGGCCCCGCCGCTGCCGATGACGGCGATATGCAATGCGCCGCTGCTACCCGTCTTGTCGTTTCTGCCCAGCAGATCGCGCATCTTGTCGAGCAATCCGCCCGGCGTCGAAACTGAGGGGGCATCGGCCAGCGTGGCCCGATAACCGAGTCCAGCTACAGCGGCCGTCAGCGCGTCGGGTGACGTGCCGACCTCAATGGCGAGCTTGGCGCTGCCCTTGGCGTAGGAGACATCCGCTGATTGCACGCCGGGCACTTTCTCCAGGGCGTCCTTGACATGCACTGCGCACGAGTCGCAAGTCATGCCGGTGATTTTGAGAGTGCTCATACCATCGTTCCTTATTCGTGTGGGCCGCCGTGTCGCACGGTCAGCCGTCTTTCACAAGCGCTTGGCGGGGAGTTCGCAGCCGTCCGGTCCGCAACGGCGATGCGCCGGCGACACGAAGTCCCAGATCGACACCCCAATCATCAAGGCCAGGCCGACGTACATCAGGTTCGCCGTCCACCAGTTGCCGAGCAGCCAGACCGTGGCCGCAAACACGATGGCCGGGCCGATCATGCCGAGCAGACTGCGCAGCCATTGCCGATGACTGAACCAACCCAGCGCGTTCGCCAGGAAGGCCAGCGCGGCAAACAGCGGCAGCAGGCGGCTGATGAACAGTCCCTCGTACTGGCTCAAGAAGCCCAGCCCGATGGCCGCGCCGAAGCTGGCGAGGGCTGGAAAGCAGGCGGCGCAGCCCATCGCGGAAACGACGCTGCCGAGCGCGCCGGTTTTATCGGCAATGCGTGTCATCAGTCCCATGAAGCGGCTCTCGCTGTTGTCGTTGGCTTGCTGGCTCACTGCTTGACGCTGGACGGATAGCCGGCGTCTGCGGTGGCCTTGGTCAGCTTCTGTACGCTGGCCTTGGTGTCGTCAAAAGTGACGACGGCCTCGCGCTTCTCGAAGCCCACATCGACCTTGCTCACGCCTTCGACCTTGGAGAGCGCTTTCTTGACTGTGATCGGGCAGGCGGCGCAAGTCATGCCGGGAACCGCTAGCGTGACGGTCTGGGTAGCGGCCCACACCGGGGCAACAGCGGCGGCGAGGGCAAGGGAGGCAAACAGTTTCTTCATGATGAACTCCTGGTTAATAGAAAAATGGAACGACATAGGGAAATCCAAGCGCGACCAGGACCAGCACGGCCACGATCCAGAAAATCAGCTTGTAGGTGGCGCGCACCTGCGGAATCGCGCAGACCTCACCTGGCTTGCATGCCTGCACGGGCCGGTAAATCCGCTTCCAGGCGAAGAACAGCGCCACTAGCGCCGCGCCGATGAACAACGGTCGATAGGGTTCCAGCACCGTCAGGTTGCCGATCCAAGCACCGGAGAAGCCCAGGGCGACCAGTACTAGCGGCCCCAGGCAGCAGGTCGATGCAAGAATGGCGGCCAGCCCGCCGGCGAAGAGCGCACCGCGCCCGTTTTGTGGTTCAGACATACGTTGGCCCTTTTGAATTTGGATTGGATAGCGTAACCTTACTTCCGTACTCATGTACGGAGTCAAGCGATATGGAAAATAATTTGGAAAACCTGACCATTGGCGTTTTTGCCAAGGCGGCCGGGGTCAACGTGGAGACAATCCGCTTCTATCAGCGCAAGGGCCTGTTGCGGGAACCGGACAAGCCTTACGGCAGCATCCGCCGCTATGGGGAGGCGGACGTGGTTCGGGTGAAATTCGTGAAATCGGCACAGCGGCTGGGGTTCAGTCTGGACGAGATTGCCGAGCTGTTGCGGCTCGACGATGGCACCCACTGCGAGGAGGCCAGCAGCCTGGCCGAACACAAGCTCAAGGACGTGCGCGAGAAGATGGCCGACTTGGCGCGCATGGAAACCGTGCTGTCTGAACTCGTGTGCGCCTGCCATGCACGAAAGGGGAATGTTTCCTGCCCGTTGATCGCGTCACTACAGGGCGAAGCAGGCCTGGCAAGGTCAGCTATGCCTTAGCGTGCTTTATTTTCCGTTTTCTGAGGTGCCCCCTAATAGTGTTCTTCCATTTCGGTAAAAATCCCTACCATGGATTCCCACTCGTCCGGGGGGTAATGACTCCAACTTATTGATAGTGTTTTATGTTCAGATAATGCCCGATGACTTTGTCATGCAGCTCCACCGATTTTGAGAACGACAGCGACTTCCGTCCCAGCCGTGCCAGGTGCTGCCTCAGATTCAGGTTATGCCGCTCAATTCGCTGCGTATATCGCTTGCTGATTACGTGCAGCTTTCCCTTCAGGCGGGATTCATACAGCGGCCAGCCATCCGTCATCCATATCACCACGTCAAAGGGTGACAGCAGGCTCATAAGACGCCCCAGCGTCGCCATAGTGCGTTCACCGAATACGTGCGCAACAACCGTCTTCCGGAGCCTGTCATACGCGTAAAACAGCCAGCGCTGGCGCGATTTAGCCCCGACGTATCCCCACTGTTCGTCCATTTCCGCGCAGACGATGACGTCACTGCCCGGCTGTATGCGCGAGGTTACCGACTGCGGCCTGAGTTTTTTAAATGGCGGAAAATCGTGTTGAGGCCAACGCCCATAATGCGGGCGGTTGCCCGGCATCCAACGCCATTCATGGCCATATCAATGATTTTCTGGTGCGTACCGGGTTGAGAAGCGGTGTAAGTGAACTGCAGTTGCCATGTTTTACGGCAGTGAGAGCAGAGATAGCGCTGATGTCCGGCGGTGCTTTTGCCGTTACGCACCACCCCGTCAGTAGCTGAACAGGAGGGACAGCTGATAGAAACAGAAGCCACTGGAGCACCTCAAAAACACCATCATACACTAAATCAGTAAGTTGGCAGCATCACCTTGATTATATTATTGATAATAATAAAAACCTTATCCCTATCCAAGAAGTGATGCCTATCATTGGTTGGAATGAACTTGAAAAAATTAGCCTTGAATACATTACTGGTAAGGTAAACGCCATTGTCAGCAAATTGATCCAAGAGAAACAACTTAAAGCTTATGATGATGATGTGCTTAAAAACTTACTCAATGGCTGGTTTATGCATATCGCAATACATGCGAAAAACCTAAAAGAGCTTGCCGATAAAAAAGGCCAATTTATTGCTATTTACCGCGGCTTTTTATTGAGCTTGAAAGATAAATAAAATAGATAGGTTTTATTTGAAGCTAAATCTTCTTTATCGTAAAAAATGCCCTCTTGGGTTATCAAGAGGGTCATTATATTTCGCGGAATAACATCATTTGGTGACGAAATAACTAAGCACTTGTCTCCTGTTTACTCCCCTGAGCTTGAGGGGTTAACATGAAGGTCATCGATAGCAGGATAATAATACAGTAAAACGCTAAACCAATAATCCAAATCCAGCCATCCCAAATTGGTAGTGAATGATTATAAATAACAGCAAACAGTAATGGGCCAATAACACCGGTTGCATTGGTAAGGCTCACCAATAATCCCTGTAAAGCACCTTGCTGATGACTCTTTGTTTGGATAGACATCACTCCCTGTAATGCAGGTAAAGCGATCCCACCACCAGCCAATAAAATTAAAACAGGGAAAACTAACCAACCTTCAGATATAAACGCTAAAAAGGCAAATGCACTACTATCTGCAATAAATCCGAGCAGTACTGCCGTTTTTTCGCCCCATTTAGTGGCTATTCTTCCTGCCACAAAGGCTTGGAATACTGAGTGTAAAAGACCAAGACCCGCTAATGAAAAGCCAACCATCATGCTATTCCATCCAAAACGATTTTCGGTAAATAGCACCCACACCGTTGCGGGAATTTGGCCTATCAATTGCGCTGAAAAATAAATAATCAACAAAATGGGCATCGTTTTAAATAAAGTGATGTATACCGAATTCGATTGCGTCTCAACCCCTACTTCGGTATCTGTATTATCACGTGTATTTTTGGTTTCACGGAACCAAAACATAACCACAAGGAAAGTGACAATATTTAGCAACGCAGCGATAAAAAAGGGACTATGCGGTGAAATCTCTCCTGCAAAACCACCAATAATAGGCCCCGCTATTAAACCAAGCCCAAAACTTGCCCCTAACCAACCGAACCACTTCACGCGTTGAGAAGCTGAGGTGGTATCGGCAATGACCGATGCCGCGACAGCCCCAGTAGCTCCTGTGATCCCTGAAAGCAAACGGCCTAAATACAGCATCCAAAGCGCACTTGAAAAAGCCAGCAATAAGTAATCCAGCGATGCGCCTATTAATGACAACAACAGCACTGGGCGCCGACCAAATCGGTCAGACATTTTTCCAAGCCAAGGAGCAAAGATAACCTGCATTAACGCATAAAGTGCAAGCAATACGCCAAAGTGGTTAGCGATATCTTCCGAAGCAATAAATTCACGTAATAACGTTGGCAAGACTGGCATGATAAGGCCAATCCCCATGGCATCGAGTAACGTAATTACCAATGCGATCTTTGTCGAACTATTCATTTCACTTTTCTCTATCACTGATAGGGAGTGGTAAAATAACTCTATCAATGATAGAGTGTCAACAAAAATTAGGAATTAATGATGTCTAGATTAGATAAAAGATTAGTGTTGGGTGGTTTAGTTGGCGGCCCTGTTGCCCGTCATCTTTTGAAAAAGGTCTCTATTCCTAAAACAACCGAGCAAGAGCGCGACACTATCGTTGAAGCTTTTGAGCAACCAAGCGTCAAAAGAAAAATCAATGCAAATAACGTTATTGAAACCATTTCAATGCTGATTATCTGTATTGTTGTTGGTGGCTATATCAGTGCATTGTTTAAAGATACTTTTCTGCAACTGCCTACTTTTGTCTGGTGTTTATTTGTCGGTATTATTATCCGTAATACACTGACTCATGTATTTAAACACGAAGTGTTTGAGCCGACCGTCGATGTATTAGGTAGCGTTGCTTTATCGCTTTTCTTGGCAATGGCGTTAATGTCATTAAAATTTGGTCAATTGGCAAGCATGGCAGGGCCAGTATTAATTATCATTGCTGTACAAACTGTTGTCATGGTGCTATTTGCCTGCTTTGTCACCTTCAAAATGATGGGCAAAGATTATGATGCTGTCGTGATCAGCGCGGGTCACTGTGGCTTTGGTATGGGAGCAACACCAACAGCAATTGCGAATATGCAAACAGTCACAAAAGCATTTGGACCATCACATAAAGCTTTCCTTGTCGTTCCTATGGTCGGTGCCTTTATTGTTGATATTTCAAACAGTATCTTAATTAAAATATTTATTGAAATTGGTACATACTTTACCTAATAGCTACACACTACTCGGCGTACTTCTCCTAACAATTTATTATAGGGCAGTATGCCGAGCCGCTTTCTTACCCCGTATATTCCC
The DNA here is from genome assembly GCF_033676005.1 of Providencia sp. PROV252. Taxonomy (NCBI): domain Bacteria; kingdom Pseudomonadati; phylum Pseudomonadota; class Gammaproteobacteria; order Enterobacterales; family Morganellaceae; genus Providencia; species Providencia sp. PROV252. The sequence goes on from NZ_CP096295.1 coordinate 64,642, forward strand.
CTAGTCAATCTATTTAGCTTGCACGTTTACGAATTAATTCTCGTGACAACTAAACCAAAATTTGAATTATGACGAGTATATCTGATTATTTATACTTTATTCGTTAGAATAGTCCGTAGAAATAAATAATCAGTAGGCTACATGGAATGAAATTAAGACATCTCGATATCTTTTATGCTGTAATGACTTGTGGTTCCTTAACGCGTGCGGCTGAAGTTTTACATATTTCTCAACCCGCGGCGAGTAAAGCACTCAAACATGCTGAGCACTGAGAGATCCCCTCATAATTTCCCCAAAACGTAACCATGTGTGAATAGATTTTGAGTAAGCAGGGTTGCAGCCACGAGTGAGTCTTCCCTTGTTATTGTGTAGCCAGAATGCCGCAAAACTTCCATGCCTAAGCGAACTGTTGAGAGTACGTTTCGATTTCTGACTGTGTTAGCCTGGAAGTGCTTGTCCCAACCTTGTTTCTGAGCATGAACGCCCGCAAGCCAACATGTTAGTTGAAGCATCAGGGCGATTAGCAGCATGATATCAAAACGCTCTGAGCTGCTCGTTCGGCTATGGCGTAGGCCTAGTCCGTAGGCAGGACTTTTCAAGTCTCGGAAGGTTTCTTCAATCTGCATTCGCTTCGAATAGATATTAACAAGTTGTTTGGGTGTTCGAATTTCAACAGGTAAGTTAGTTGCTAGAATCCATGGCTCCTTTGCCGACGCTGAGTAGATTTTAGGTGACGGGTGGTGACAATGAGTCCGTGTCGAGCGCTGATTTTTTCGGCCTTTAGAGCGAGATTTATACAATAGAATTTGGCATGAGATTGGATTGCTTTTAGTCAGCCTCTTATAGCCTAAAGTCTTTGAGTGACTAGATGACATATCATGTAAGTTGCTGATAGGTTTCCAGTTTTCCGCTCCTAGGTCTGCATATTGTACTTTTCCTCTTACTCGACTTAACCAGTACCAACCCAGCTTCTCAACGGATTTATACCATGGCACTTTAAAGCCAGCATCACTGACAATGAGCGGTGTGGTGTTACTCGGTAGAATGCTCGCAAGGTCGGCTAGAAATTGGTCATGAGCTTTCTTTGAACATTGCTCTGAAAGCGGGAACGCTTTCTCATAAAGAGTAACAGAACGACCGTGTAGTGCGACTGAAGCTCGCAATACCATAAGCCGTTTTTGCTCACGGATATCAGACCAGTCAACAAGTACAATGGGCATCGTATTGCCCGAACAGATAAAGCTAGCATGCCAACGGTATACAGCGAGTCGCTCTTTGTGGAGGTGACGATTACCTAACAATCGGTCGATTCGTTTGATGTTATGTTTTGTTCTCGCTTTGGTTGGCAGGTTACGGCCAAGTTCGGTAAGAGTGAGAGTTTTACAGTCAAGTAAGGCGTGGCAAGCCAACGTTAAGCTGTTGAGTCGTTTTAAGTGTAATTCGGGGCAGAATTGGTAAAGAGAGTCGTGTAAAATATCGAGTTCGCACATTTTGTTGTCTGATTATTGATTTTTGGCGAAACCATTTGATCATATGACAAGATGTGTATCTACCTTAACTTAATGATTTTGATAAAAATCATTAGGGGATTCATCAGGACAAAGCGCCGAGCTATGGTGCAGCGATCACCGAATTGAAGCGCGAAGGAAAGCTGGACCGGGAGACGGCCCACCGGCAGGTGAAGTATCTCAATAACGTGATCGAGGCCGATCACGGAAAGCTCAAGATACTGATCAAGCCGGTGCGCGGTTTCAAATCGATCCCCACGGCCTATGCCACGATCAAGGGATTCGAAGTCATGCGAGCCCTGCGCAAAGGACAGGCTCGCCCCTGGTGCCTGCAGCCCGGCATCAGGGGCGAGGTGCGCCTTGTGGAGAGAGCTTTTGGCATTGGGCCCTCGGCGCTGACGGAGACCATGGGCATGCTCAACCACCATTTCGCAGCAGCCGCCTGATCGGCGCAGAGCGACAGCCTACCTCTGACTGCCGCCAATCTTTGCAACAGAGCCTCCGTCGCCATGCTCACCTCGCTTTGGTGCACACGAGTATTGAGCATAGTCGAGATTGGTGCAGATCACTTCTGATATTGAACTGTCAGGAGCTGGCTGCACAACAGCCATTACGCCCAATCAACTGGTGCAGTCGTCTTCTGAAAATGACACATGGCATCTGACATCAAGTTAGGGTATGCCTCAATCTGACGGCTGCGAACCGCCAGGGACAGGCGCAATGTCAGATTCTGTCGCGGCCTTGGCGCGTGCCTGGAAGCGTTCATAGCAATCCAGCCCGCAGAAATGTTCGACGTATTCCGCGCCTTCCGGGGTGAAGGCGGCATCGAGCGGAATTTCTTTGCAGCATACGCAGCAGGTGGTGCAACTGGCAGTGTTCGGGGCGTTTGCGTTCATGGTGGTACTCCTCCAGATTGGTAGCGAAGCTCAAAGCTGCCCACTCTCGGCTGGCTGGGAAGCGGTCATGATCTTCCCTTGAAGGCCCGCAGCAGCCGCGTCACAGACAGGACAAACAAGCCGGTCAGCGTGAGGGCTGCAATACCCCAGTGCTCCCCGATGAACGCGCCGGCCGTCGTGCCGGCTAGCACAATGGCGAGAATCGGCAAATGGCAGGGACAGGTGAGCACGGCCAGCGCGCCCCACAAGTAGCCGGTGATCGGTTTGTGCGTCTCAGACGGCAAGTGCTCTGGGCTGTTCATGGCAGACTCTCCGCGTGCTGTGCCGGTTCGGTTGGCATGGCGGCCAGTTGCATTTCGAGGCTGGCCAGGGCCTCGCGCCGACGCTCGACGAGTTGCCGCAACACGGCAAGCTGCGCAGACGCACCGTCACCGTCCGCAGCATCCAGCGCCCGGCACAGCCGCGCCAGTGCGTCCAGGCCGATACCCGCTTCGAAGGCAGCCCGTACAAAGCGCAGCCGTTGCAACGCGGTGTCATCGAACAAGCCGTAGCCGCCCGTGGTGTACGCGACCGGCCGTAGCAATCCGCGCAGCAGGTAGTCGCGCACGATATGCACGCTCACCCCGGCATCAAGGGCCAGCCGGGACACTGTGTAGGCGCTCATTGAACACCTCCTTTTCCTCATCCGGCGCAGCACGAAAGCTGCTTCACGTCCTTGCTGAAGGTCTGCGCCGCGAGCTTCAGCCCTTCGACCATGGTCAGGTAGGGGAACAATTGGTCGGCCAGTTCCTGCACGGTCATACGGTTGCGAATGGCGAGCACCGCCGTCTGGATCAGTTCACCCGCTTCCGGGGCCACCGCTTGCACGCCGATGAGCCGTCCGCTACCTTCCTCGATGACCAGCTTGATGAAGCCGCGTGTGTCGAAGTTGGCAAGCGCACGCGGCACGTTATCCAGTGTTAGCAGGCGACTGTCGGTCTCGATCCCGTCGTGATGTGCTTCCGCCTCGCTGTAGCCCACGGTGGCGACCTGCGGGTCGGTGAACACCACGGCCGGCATTGCGGTCAGGTCCAGGGCCGCATCGCCGCCAGTCATGTTGATCGCCGCACGAGTGCCGGCCGCTGCCGCCACATAGACGAACTGCGGCTGGTCGGTGCAGTCGCCGGCCGCGTAGATGTTCGGGCTACTGGTGCGCATGCCCTTGTCGATGACGATGGCCCCCTGCGCATTGACGGCTACCCCCGCCGCTTCCAATGCCAGGCTGCGCGTGTTCGGTGTCCGGCCGGTGGCGACCAGCAGCTTGTCGGCGCGCAATTCACCGTGCGTGGTGGTCAGCACGAATTCACCGTCCATATGGGCGACCTGGCTGGCTTGCGTGTGCTCCAGCACCTCGATGCCTTCGGCACGGAAAGCGGCTGTCACCGCCTCGCCGATGGCCGGGTCTTCACGGAAGAACAAGGTATTGCGCGCCAGGGCCGTGACCTTGCTGCCCAGCCGGGCAAAGGCTTGCGCCAGCTCCAGCGCCACCACCGACGAGCCGATTACGGCAAGGCGTTCGGGAATGGTGTCGCTCGCCAGGGCCTCGGTGGAAGTCCAGTAGGGTGACTCTTTCAAGCCCGGAATCGGCGGGACCGCCGGGCTGGCACCCGTGGCGACCAGGCAGCGGTCGAACATCACGACGCGCTCGCCACCCTCGTTCAAACTAACGATAAGGCTCTGGTCGTCCTTGAAACGCGCTTCACCGTGCAGAACGGTGATGGCTGAATTGCCGTCCAGGATGCCTTCGTACTTGGCATGACGGAGTTCTTCGACACGGGCCTGCTGCTGGGCCAGCAGCCGCTCGCGCAAGATCGTCGGCGGTGTGGGTGGCATGCCGCCGTCGAATGGGCTTTCCCGGCGCAGATGGGCGATGTGGGCGGCGCGGATCATGATCTTGGACGGCACACAACCGACGTTGACGCAGGTGCCGCCGATGGTGCCGCGCTCAATCAGCGTGACCTGCGCGCCTTGCTCGACGGCCTTCAGTGCTGCCGCCATCGCGGCTCCACCGCTACCAATGACGACGACCTGCAACGGGCGTTCGTTGCCACTGGGCTTATCAGCGGCCCCTATCCAGCCGCGCATCTTGTCGAGCAGGCCGGCGCGGTTGTCCGTCGGTGGCGCATCGGCAAGCGTTGCCTCGTAGCCCAGTCCGGCCACGGCGGTAGTCAGCGCATCCGATGACGTGCCCGCCTCAATGGCGAGTTGCGCTGTGCCCTTCGGATAGGACACCAGCGCCGATTGCACGCCGGGCACTTTCTCCAAGGCTTCCTTGACGTGAGCCGCGCACGAGTCGCAGGTCATCCCGGTGATTTTCAGGGTGGTCATGTATTTTTCCTTTTCTGTGGTGGCTACGGCTGTTGCCGTCAGCCACGTTGTTCTGGCAATTCACAGCTGTCCGGCCCGCAGCGGCGATGTGCTGGCGAGATGAAATCCCAGACCGACACCCCAACCATCAAGGCCAGGCCGACATAGAGCAGTCCACCGCTCTGCCAGCCGTAAGCCCGCATTAAAAACACCGCTGCCAGCACCAAGATCGGGCCTATCGTGCCGAGCGCCGTGCGTCGCCACTGTCGATGATTGAGCCAAGCGATAGCATTGGCGAGTAACGCGATGCCGGCGAACATCGGCAGCAGGATGCCAATGAATAGCCCCTCGTACTGGCTCAAGAAGCCCAGTCCGATGGCCGCGCCAAAGCTGGCGATGGCAGGAAAACAGGCGGCGCAGCCCATCGCGGAAACGACGCTGCCGAGCGCGCCGGTTTTGCCAGCGATGCGCGTGATGAGTCCCATGTGTCGCTCCCGAGTTCGGTTAACGGATCAGCGTTTGAGGCTGGACGGATAGCCCGCGTCCTCGGTCGCCTTGGTCAACTTCTGGACGTTGGTCTTGGCATCGTCGAAGGTGACGACGGCCTGGCGCTTGTCGAAACTTACGTCGGTCTTGCTCACGCCCTCAACCTTGGAAAGCGCGTGCTTGACAGTGATCGGGCAAGAGGCGCAGGTCATGCCAGGCACGGACAGCGTGACGGTCTGGGTGGCGGCCCACACGGGGGCAACAACGGCAGCGAGGGCGAGGGCGGCAAACAGTTTTTTCATGATGAACTCCTGTGATTAATAGAAAAATGGCATGACGTAGGGAAATCCGAGCGAGACCAGGACCAGCGCGGCCACGATCCAGAAAATGAGCTTGTAAGTAGCTCGCACTTGGGGAATCGCGCAGACCTCACCCGGTTTGCAGGCTTGCGCCGGGCGGTAGATGCGCCGCCAGGCGAAAAACAGCGCGACCAGCGCTGCGCCGATGAAGATCGGGCGATAGGGTTCCAGCACCGTCAGGTTGCCGATCCATGCCCCGCTGAACCCCAAGGCGATCAAAACCAGCGGCCCCAGGCAGCAGGCCGACGCAAGAATGGCGGCCAGCCCACCGGCGAAGAGCGCGCCGCGCCCGTTTTGTGGTTCAGACTTTTGTGGTTCAGACATACGCTTGTCCTTTCAAATTTGGTTTGGATAGCTTAAGCTTACTTCCGTAGTTATGTACGGAGTCAAGCGATATGCAAATTAATTTTGAGAATCTGACCATTGGCGTTTTTGCCAAGGCGGCCGGGGTCAATGTGGAGACCATCCGGTTCTACCAGCGCAAGGGCCTGCTGCCGGAGCCAGACAAGCCCTATGGCAGCATTCGCCGCTATGGCGAGGCGGATGTAACACGAGTGCGGTTCGTGAAATCGGCCCAGCGGCTGGGCTTTAGCCTGGACGAAATCGCCGAGCTACTGCGGCTGGAGGATGGCACCCATTGCGAGGAAGCCAGCGGCCTGGCCGAGCACAAGCTCAAGGATGTGCGCGAGAAGATGGCCGACTTGGCACGCATGGAGGCCGTGCTGTCTGAACTGGTGTGCGCCTGCCATGCGCGGAAAGGGAACGTTTCCTGCCCGCTGATTGCGTCACTGCAAGACGGAACGAAGCTCGCTGCATCGGCGCGGGGGAGTCACGGGGTGACTACGCCTTAGCGTGCTTTATTTTCCGAATTCTGAGACGACCCCAAGTAGCTTTAGTGACGGGAGGCTCAAGGGGGATAGGGCGTGAGATAGTGCTGACGTTAGCTAAAATGGGCGTGTCCTACGTAGGGATCCATTGCGGTAAAGACCAGGAGGCGGCAAAATCTGTCATTCACGAGGTCCACCAGCTGGGTGCCGATGCCGATGTCTTTACTGCGGACTTTGCAAGTCATGCAGGGCAGGAAGCATCCCAGCTTTGGCAGAAATTCTTCCAGCGCATTCAGGAAAAAGGTTATCAAGGGATTGATATTCTGGTTAACTGTGCCGGTGTCGCGCCTTCTGCTTCAATTACTGAAACTGAGCCTGCTATTTATAATACAGTCATGTCTATCAACGTTGAAGCGCCGTTTTTCTTACTAAAAGCAGCGATACCACACATTAATGTAGCAGGGCGCATCATCAACGTATCGACGGTTTTAACCCGAGTTGCCGATCCCCAACGAGCTATTTATGCGGCATCTAAGGGTGCGATAAATACGCTCACGTTATCGCTGGCACGCGAATTGGGCTCTCGTGGTATTACGGTGAATGCTGTTGCCCCTGGTGTTGTTGATACTGACATGAACAGCGGTTGGCTACACGAAGCACAGGCTCAAAAGATGGCGTCTGAATTCTCGGTATTTTCACGCGTGGGTAAACCTAACGACATTGCCGAGGTTGTGTCATTTTTGGCTTCAGAACGAAGTCGTTGGATTACAGGGCAGGTCATCGATACGTCCGGTGGTTCTTGTATTTAATACGTTATTCAACCAGCCGTTTGGCTGGTTGTTTTCTTATAGGCCAGGTGAAACCGATGCTTGAGCGTCTTTCTCTTCTGCGGCTGTATCGCCATCTTTTTCAACGGGCAATTGCTTAAGGCGTTTTATCAGAGTTGGATCCACTGCATCTAAAATGCCAATGCTGCTGACCGTGTAGGTATCAATCTGCATCCATGCGGCGCGCATATCGCACTCACTCTTCACATCACTTTTCGCGGCGCACCAGATAAACTTACCATTAGATTTAGTGCTGGGGTCACCGTATTTTTCGATCGCGCCAGCGACCAGACTGTCAGGGTTATTGAAGGTGTACCGAATAGCCTTTACAAGGCTTTTATCTGGCGCTGCTTCAGTGTCATCAATCAGCTGCACAATGACCTCTTCATTACTGTTTGCCCAGGCCATTCCCGTAACTTTGCCATCACGGCTTTGCGTTCGTACACCATTGATGTTTCGTTGCTCTGCGTGTTTATTCGCAGCTTCAAGCGCGTCATTCAAATCCATTCCCAGGCGGATGCCCGCGACGCTAAATTGACCAACATCAACAGAGTGGATCGGTTCCGGTTCTGGCTTTTCTTCAGTGGCAGGCGGCTTCGGAAGATTATCCTGTACGTTGGATCCATAGAGGCCGCCATCATAATTGGGTGATTCATAGGCTTGCGTGTCGGCATCCTCAAGGATCGTGAAACTGGCTTGTGCCATCGTTGAATTAGCTAAGCCAACCAGCAAAACCAGCATTGTTTTCTTCATCAAAGCAGTCCTCATTATGAATTTTGAAAACCATAACATTGACGTGAAAACCGGAGTACAGAAAAGGGCATCAAAACGAGGACCTTAAATATTCGCTATACCCAGTGCGGCCACTACCATGAGGAACTTCATACCACCGATAGGCATAGCTCCATGAACTACGAAAACGCAATCAATCATCTCAAAAACACCCTTTATCAGGCAGGTTTATTGCCAAAAGCCGAGTCAACCGCAACGGAGTCCTTGATGCGTCAGGCTGCGAGGTTGTTTGATCAGGCCGCTGATATGCTTGTGAAGGTGGCCGAAGAGCACCTGAAAGCCAGTCAAGCCCATAATGGCGATCTGAACAAGGCACTAAGCGATGTGCTAAATTTCGAAGCCATTGCCGAGATGCTGGATCAATACCAACTCGAAAGCGATGCCCGTGACGCGCTGGAATCGCCCAAAAAGAGTCAACTCGTTCCCTCTGGGTTTACCTTCACCGATACAGGGCTTCATGGCATTGCAGGAAAGATAGTGGCCTATGTCCGTGAACAGGCCAAAGGTCAGGCGCTCACCGCGCATGTTTGGCCTTACCGTCATGATGATAGCCACATGCTCAGCTGCGATTTTCACTCGAAAGAAAGCGACCTGGTCATTCCTTTGTGCATCACGGCAGGACAAGAGCAATGCGGTGACCCCATTGACGAACCGACGGTTTATGATCTGCCCGAGGCGTTGCACTTAGCCGGTATCATCATTCGTGCCGTGAAAGCGGATATTGAAATTGGCCGGTATTTCAACGAGACAAACCCTGCGGTATTGACCCGACCGCTACAGCATCGTCAAACCAATGGCCCCATCCATCTCTGGGAGGAAAATCATGCTTAAGCCTCAGATCCCGCTATGGGTTCGTGCAACCGCCTTTGTTCGTGAGCACCTTTCCTTCATCGCATTGGCCGGGCTCCTCCTCTGGTCCCTCTGGGGATGGCCTGCACCCGATACTGCGACAGGAGCAACAAAAATAATCGTTAACCTATTAGGTCTGGCGATGCCTTTGGCTGTGGTCTGGTTAGTGATCAGCACTTTTATGCGCACTACGACTTTCGATTATCTCGGCTACTTCGGTAAGCTCGTCTACGATATCGTTTTGCTGGTGATCGTTTTTCAGCTGGTCTGCCGTTTTTTCGCTCAGGTCCAAGGTGAGATTAATGGCGTTATTGACGGGGCACTACGTGACCCGGAATTGGCGATTAGTGCAGTGGTAAGTTTTTATCTTGTCACCTTTGTTTACCGGTTATGCATACGCAATTCAAAAATTCAAACGCAACATATCGAATATGGGCGTTTTTCTGCCCCCCTTCGCCGATCAGAGGCCTCGCTGAAACTGACAGCAATCCATGAATGCGGCCATGCCCTGGTCTATGCCCTTCAGAATACTCATCCGGAATTCATGCGGGTTGCCATTACGCGTGAAACACGCGGAACTGTACTACGTCTGGGCTATATGGAAAGCAACGTTGCGCTTGATGGCCGAGCATCACGCGATCAGCTTTATTGGCGAATGTTGTTGGCACTCGGAGGCTCCGCTGCGGAATTGGCCGTCTATGGCAAGCAATTCGAAGGGTCGCAGGAGGACATGCGTTCATGGGGTGAGCAAGCGGACCGTTACCTTCAGAACGGCTTTGGCAATGTGCTACTGATCGATGACGGTAAAGACGAATCTCTGCGACATAACATCGCCGCCTTTAATACCCTTCATGCCGAACAGATCACTATCATAAACCAGTTCATGCGTGACAACGTCACGTTATTAACGGACATGGCTGCTGAATTACGTCATACCGGGGTCTTGGATAAGCCCGCGATAGAAGCGTACTTGCAGCGCGTGACGATAGGGGCAGGGGTGCCTACTTTTGTGATCACGAACTGATGGTGAAATACGGTCGCTGACTGGTGACCATTTTGCCTAAAAATCACGACATCATTTTGAAAACTGTTATTTTGCGAGGGGGATTATGCGCCTGAATGTTTGAATCAGCATCGCAAACTTACATCATTTCGTTCCCTGAATGTGCTGTGCCACACTATGGGAGCCACAACTAACAGGAACAACTCATGACCCAATCACTTCAACGCAAAAGCCGAGATTTACGGCGACTTCAGATTGAGCCAGGTCGGTATGAGCTGGTGGAGTCAGGAAAAGAATCGATCTTCGATCGAGTGCGCGCAGTGGTCGCTGTCGATGAAGAAGGCATTATGCAGATTAATGCCAGTGACGTGGCCGTTGGGATGTGCGGACTGACAGGTAGAATTGACGACCTGATCGCACGCTATAACAACGGTCATCGTTTTATTTAACCAAGCCCGGAAATGAATAAAAAAGCACTTTTTTCGGTATTGCTAGTATTGGCGCTAGGCGCTGGCTTTCTTGGCTCTTCAGTCGCCCACTGCGGTGAGCCAGTCAGTATAGACAAACCGTCTTTACCCCAGTGCTGGGTAAGCTATCAAGGCCTCACTTTTCTGGCCGGGTGTTAACCCGGCTTTTCTTTAATACCACCTATTAATAGGACTACTAATCGACATGAAAGGCCAAGCAAAGAAAGGCGGCGAAGTTGGTGTAAACGGTGAACACTATAAAGGTGGTCAGTTCATGCCAGGTAGCTCAAAGACAAAGAAAGGTGATCGGGCATCGAATGGCGGGCCTTCTTCCAGACCTAAACGACAACTCATTGAGCCTGGTGTGTTCGTCGAAGTTTATGAGGGAGAAAAAACTATCTTTAGCGGAATTACGGCTTTTGTCGTCGTTGAAAATGGGGTTATTCGTCAATCTGCCAGCGATAAAGCGGTCGCTAATTATGGTCTTACTGATACTTTGCCGGTGTTAATCGAACGATTCAATGCGGGTGAACGGTACCGGTGAGGGGAGTCCCTCACCGACTTCGTCATAACAGTTACTATCTTATTTTTTTATGAATGACAAATAACAGCGCCAGCAAAACTGGGGTGCCCAGATATACATAAGCCAACGTGTTTTGGTGGTAGGCGCGTAAATCCTCCACGAAAGCACGCCAAACGGTAATAGGTTCATTATCTCCCATCACCATGTAGTTGTATGTAAAGCTTGAACTAAACCCGAAATCAAAGACGGCCAAGCCTAAATAAAATAATAAAACCAACAGGATGGTCAAAAACCATCTTAAAAACGTTCTATTTATCATAAGTGCTACCTAATACCCCTCCACCCATTTCTCCACCATCAAAGCTTGTTGCTTCTCCACCAATTTGAGCTGACGATGTGGCAAATTCAAAAATTTGAATCATTGTCCCTTTATCTGATGGCGTAAGATTGTCAATATTTGGGTACTGTTCATGAAAGACATTTGTTACTTCAATTACATCAAGCTTATTAAAGTTATTTTTCTTACCATTCAAATAACTCTGGAATGAAACAGGCACCGTGAACGCCTCTTCTCGCTCGACCGGATACTGCGTTCGTATTGGAGTGTAACTCTCTTCAAATATACGTGTGCCAGATTGCTTCAACCCTTTCACTGTATGAGTTGTGCAATTATTACCTGAGACATCATAAACATCTATAGACCTTCCGTTTCTACGAGTCAACTCACCTGCTTTTTCAGGTAGGTTAGGTATGCTGCCTGATTTCCAAAGGTTATTAAAATAAGTTTCTGTTTTGTCTGTGTCCGCATCTGTTATTTTAAAAACCCTTGCATTCGTTATATATAACTCATCTCTGATGTATTTTCGAGCATCCTCACCGGTCATATATAAAAGTATTCCATCACCCGTTAAAGTTAATGGTCCTGGCGTTCCGTAGCGACCGTATGAATATAATGAGACTTTATTATTTTTGTGGATTGTTATAAATGAATGGCCTGAACCAAATGTTTCCGTCCACACAAAAACGCCATCATAGAGCAAGTTATCTGAAACCCTGCATTCACCATTTAAAGGTGCTGGCGCTACGGGGTTGATCCGACTGCCAAAGCTGGTTCCCTGTGAAGGTGTTGATGGTGCTGGGGCTTGAGTTGCAAAACGACTTGGCTGGGCTTGTGCTGCTACACTATGAGCAATAACCTTGTTAGAACCTGCCGGACAGCCGCATTGTACAATTGAGTCATGTACGGCTTGAAGTTTCCCATGATTTAGAAAACCTTGCTGCCCAGAAACAACGGTGCCTGTCTGTCCACATTTCGGGCATTTTGTTGTCGGGTCACCCACTCTTAATGCTTTTTTATTAAAGCACGTTACAGTTTCTATGGTTGCAATACATGTTGCACCGGTAGTTGTTTTGTCGCCATTTAAAGCCATTGCCTTACCCATAATGATGGGTCTTACTCCAGACATAACACCTCCAATGTGTGATATGGTAGTGATATATAATTAATTAACGAAAATAATATATTAATACCAGACATTGATCTAACTATAAATAATCTAATCATTACAATACACCAACTTCCCATTTCCATTCCTGCCAGGAATTTCGCCGAGCGTACACCTCATGCTTTACTTGTGTAGGTAACCATTCATAACCGATCTAATTATTATCAGAGAGATTTATGAGCACTAAAGCAAACAACCTTGAATTACTGTACAACGCCTGGCTGTCCCGTTCGGTATCCTGGGAGTTCGGTAGTGAGGATGAGCGGAAGGCCCAATGCCGTGATTGGGCTGAGTCGTCTTTAGAAAGCATCTCTGATGCCGAAGAGTTTGAGCAGGATGAAGCTGATTACATCGTGGATGACGAGCTCACGCACTGGACTGAATAACTTCGCCTAACCCCTTCGTCACCGGACGGTCTGATGTGACAATGAAGGGGTAAACAAATCAAACAGGCAAATCGTTATGACCAGCACGCCCCAAGACGAACTGAGCGCTATCGCACTGTTCAATGACATTGGCCGAGATGAAGTCACTGCTCGTTTCAATGCGCTCAGCGCAGCAGCGCAAGCGCGCTTCGATGAGAGCTACCGTATCCACGGCACCATGCCCGTCGGTTTTACTGCTCTCAATTTTATGACCGCTGATGAACGGAAGCAGCGCCACCAGCTCTTACTTGCGATTCAATTATGCACCGATCCCCAAGCCGAAGCGCACGCCCGCATTAAAGCCCGGCGAGCCGCATTGAAAAGGAAAAACCATGTCGTCACCACTGGGTAAACTTCAGCACGCGTTGCTGCACGATATCGTTAACCAGCAGGATGGAGAATGGTGGCCGGGTTGCCCACTAACCGTTCAGACACTGAGCCGGAGCCGGATCATTCTTGACGCATTGGTGGCCCGGCAACTCCTGAAGCATAAAGGCAGCTGTCATTATGAGGTCACAAGTCTGGGTCTGGAAATTGTCTCTCAGAGCAGGCATGAGAAAGCGCGTTAAACATCTGGATTTGAGCGCTGTTTTACAATAGAGTAAACATAACGAATAGGTGGTATATGTCTCATCTTACTGGTGTCATTTCGAGTGTGATTCAGGAGCTCGATACAGTCGGCGAAAGGATTAATTCAGCCATTAGTGAAGCCTCTTCCGACGCAGAAATTCAATTGCTGGAGGATGCGTTAATCTCACTGTCTGAAACCAGAACTCTCCTGCAAGGCAAAACGCCGGTAAGCCAGGTTAACGCCAGTGTGACCCGGATCCGCCCATTACCATAACCAGCCTAATATTGCTTGAGGTGACCAAAGATCATGTCAGACCAACTACCTGCAAACGAAACTGAGCCACTGGTGACGAAAGCTAAAGTCCCTTCAGCCCATCTGGAGACGCTATTTAACTACCTGGTTAAATGCATCAAAGAAGAGGGCGCTCCACCAACTTACGATGATATCGGTAAGGCCCTGGGTTATTCAAAGGGGCTGGTTGCCCGGCGTGTGAAGCAGCTGCATGAGCAAGGCCGTATCATTATAGATGGAGAGAAAACCACGGCCAGAACGATGCGTATTGCTAAAGGGCAGGGCTATGATGAACTGACTGATAAGGTGTACCTGACAGAAGATCGTAAAGCCATTATCAAAGCGGTGAAAAGCATGATGAAGCGCACCGGCATCGGTCCTTCTATCAATATGCTGGCGCATGAGCTCGGCTTCTCGAACAGCAAAACAAAACGCCACGTTGAGTACCTGGATAAAAACGAATTACTCCGGTACAGCCCCGAACTGGGTGAAGTTATTGCCACTGAACCAGGTGACTACGAGCCAAAGCCGAATGCGTAGTGGTGGGCTCTACTTTCGATTTTTCCACTATGCTCTGCTGATCAGTCTGTTGTTTGGATGCATTCTTTTTGGCAAGGCGCTCATCTCTATCTACTGGCCGAGGTATTGGGTTCCAGCTGATGCCTGGTATGCCTTCGGGATAGCGCCGGGTGTTTGGCTCGCGACTCTGATTGGGCTGATTATCTTCATATTCCTCTCATCGCTTTATCGCTATTTCGGGGTATTGGTGATGACTACCTGCATTGCCTGTGCAGGGATCGCCTTTTTCGTCCTCAATTCGTAGCGCTTTCCCTCCGCTCGTATTGAAAAAACGCCTTTTCTCCTGAATTATGGAGCTCTTTATACGGGCCATTCACATGCCGTGGGGGTGTGAGATTGTGCTGATAATCTGCGCCTAAAGCGGTATAGGGCGCATCCAACGAGGGTATCCGATGAAATCTAAAATCCTGGCGCTGGTGGGGGCGCTAATCATTTTAACCGGCAGCGCATTTGCTGCGCCACAGTTTGACCCAAACACGGTCTACGCCGGGAAGGCTGGGCAGGCAACCAAAGAATCAGTGCAGCAAGCCGAGCCTGGTGAAAAGGGCAGTATTACGGTTCTGCGGCTGAACAGCTACGCGCACCTGGGTGAGTTTAACATTCCAGAAGGCACGCCAAAAGCAAGCGTAGAGCGATTCAACAATAAGGTCTATGTACTGTCCGAAAAGCCAGACAAGCGCCTGGCTGGATTGTGGATCGGCCGTGACGCTAATGGCAGAGAAGGTCTTTGCGGTTACATCAACAACAGCATGCGCATTCAAAAATGTTATTTTATTTTTTATAGAGAAAAGTGACATCACGCCCCTCTTGGGGCGGTTTATGAATAGAAAAACAGTTACTTATATCAAATACTGTCTTTTAACGTTCTGGCTTTTTGATGTAGCTCGTTAAATGATTTGTCTTCATTCAAAAGATAGATCACAATATTTCTTAAATATTTCACTTTAACATATTCGGAGTAATCATATAATGACTTAATAAAAACACAATCCTTCATTGTTGTTTTATATTTCAATTCATTTTTTTCTATAACCAAATTAGATCCACAAAAATAATATGATAAAAAACCATGAAACAATAAATTAAAGTTACTGAAAGAATCAGGCTTATTAACGGAGGAAGTAAATTCACGAAATGTATTCTCTTGTCTTTTGATAATCTTTTTGTATTCTTCCTTTTCATTAACTTCGCTCTCTGGCAAAGAAAGCATTAATTTATTAAAATAAGTAGCCCCTGTACAAGTTTCTTTATTTACCATATTCACTAGCTTATCTTTTATTAGTTGAATATCAGGGGCGCAGAATTCAGTTATAGCTTTTTGAAAAGTTTCAGCAATATCCTGGTTCTTATAAACTTTAATTTCATTTCTTAATTCGAATGGATGTGCAAATGAGCCGTCACGCAAATTTTGAAATTCACGTATTGATTTTATGCGTTTTATAAATTCAAAAATCTTCAACTCACTCTCTTCTTTAGAAATTCTTGTTTTCTCGTCTTTGACTACTTTTGTATATTTTATATGTGTTTCTGCTAATTTTTGAAATTGGATAATCAACAAACCAACGAAAGGCTCTAGCTTCATTCTTGAAACACCCTTTGGGTTAGATGATGGGCTTTTAATTCCGCCATCATTGTCAAGTAGCGCTAGGCTAGCATAAATCGAAGATATGTTAATTATGGTGTGATAAATAGAAGTTAAAGATAGGTAATAATTTAATCTGTTTTCATATTTACTAAACTCCATCAATAAGTCATTGCCTTTGTTAGACATCCTTAACAGCTCAGTTATTTGAGAAAACTTAGAGTTTGAATAATTCGCAATCATTAACTCTAATATTTCTTGTTCATCAATATTTTGCATCACTAAAATTCACCTTATTGAATTGACATGCATAATTTCACCTTAATTTGCAACAGCGCCACCATTTTTTTTATGTACTCCTCCTTGACATGCTTAATAAAGATATTTTTATTTATAAATGAACTTGAGAGGCTTTATGCTCAAAGATGCAATCCAATTCTCTTACCATTCGGTAACGTTACATCGATAGAAAGTTCACCGCCTAAAGCTTTAATGTAGCGCTTCAGAGTTGAAAGCTTCGGATCGTTATCAACATTTTCAAGCTTAGCAATAGAAGGTTGCGAAACGCCCAGTGATTGAGCTAGCTCAGTTTGAGAAAGTTTCAGTTCCTCACGAATTTTAGCTAGTGTGATTTCACGCCGGATTTCTTCTGCTCGGTCTTCAATTTTTGCCAGCGTTTCGGGGGATTGTTTTGCAAGTAGTTCATTTAAAGTGGACATGTTATTTCTCCTGCTCTAATAAGTGCGCTGCATATTCCGCATCGGCCATCTTGATTAATTTCTTGTAGAAACGGGTTTCATCTTTTCCTTTCTTATCACCGGCACATAACACAATGCCACGACGAATTGGGTCAAATGCGAAACACGCTCTAATCGGATGACCACCAACCTGAATTCGCAGTTCCTTCATGTTGGGAAACTGTGAGCCCTTCAGGGTGTCAACTTGAGGGCGTCCAAGATTGGGGCCATCCTCACGTAAAATCATTAACACTGCCAACACTTCAATCTGAGTTTCCTCATTTTGCTCTTCGAACCAAGAATCAAAGAGATCTCTCGTTAATATTTCCCACATAAATATATATAACCTCCGAGTTATAATGAATGATATAACCTGGAAGGTATATTGTCAATTTAATTAATGTCCGATATGTTATAATATTTCGGACACTTGAAATTAATAATAAAATAGTGTCTATTAAGTCGATTATTTTAATTAATAGACACTATATGTCCGATAATGAATTAGGAGACACATTTTGCGTCTTTTTGGTTACGCTAGGGTATCCACCAGCCAACAATCGCTTGACATTCAGAAAAAAGCGTTAATTGATGCTGGGGTTGCAAAGCACCGTTTATTTACCGATAAAGAATCGGGAAGCCATATTAATCGCGAAGGATTACAGTTACTCAAAGTTAAAGTTGAGATGGGTGATATTATCCTAGTGAAAAAGTTAGACCGGCTCGGCCGAGACACCGCAGACATGATCCAACTAATAAAAGAATTTGACTCAATGGGTGTCGCTGTTCGATTTTTGGATGATGGCATAAGCACGGAAGGTTCAATGGGAAAGATGGTGGTCACCATTTTATCAGCAGTTGCTGAAGCGGAAAGACAACGAATCCTTGAACGAACAAACGAGGGGCGGCAAGAAGCATTACTCAAAGGTGTTAAATTTGGACGCAAACGGTCGGTTGACCGTGAACGAGTTTTAGAACTGAAGGCAAGCGGGTTAGGCGGTACTGTCATTGCCAAAGAAATGCAGATTGCGCGTTCAACCGTTTACAAAATTATCAATGAGAAAAGGAGTGGGATAACATAGAGAAATAGATAGCTAAATGACACAAAATAATTTTCCCCACATGAAAACATGTTATAAATGTGTAATATATGGGATTTGATTCTTATCCAATGGGTATTCAATTATCACTAATTACTTTGGAGGTTGTTTTATGGCGTTTCCCCCAAGAGCTGTTCGTCTTAATTTGTTTTTCGAAAAACTTCTAGCTCACCCCCCTGTTGCTGATCGTAAAGAGGCGCTCTCTCTGCTGGTTCGTATAATGGCAGAGGTTGAAGATTTTTATGGTCTTCCTAAAAATGATTTCACTACTCGCATGGGGGTTTTTCGTCCACAAGAAAACAATCCAAATGATTGGAAAGATCTTGATTCCGACCCTTGTTATTGGGATGACTCTCTAACAAAAACTCATCGTACTATAGTGTATAACAACGGCAGAATCATTATTAAAAATATAAAGAGTAATCCAGCTGTTGTGGTGCTAGATAAATCCGGGGCATAGAACGCTTTATATGAATATTTAGTACAGGCCAATATTTAAAATTGATTTGTGATTTGCCGTAGCATCGAGCACAAGTCAGTGCTAGTACAATTTAGATTCTACAAAGAATCTTTTGAATTGCCCCTTAAGTTTTTAATATCCAAGCTAGCGACGTCGTAAAACGAGACGCAATAAAAGGCGCTCGTTTTGTCCTGCTTTTCTCTTCGTCAACTTCCCAACCGATCGTACCATCCTCTCAATTCCGTACAATATTTCAACTATCCGTAGGAGTTGGTCTGATGGCACGCAGGAAGGTTTTATCGAATATCGTTGACCGCCTGGGTAAACAGTATTTGCCCGAGGTGGATGCAGTCAAAATCGCACTTGAGCTTGAGGCAAAACACTTGTACTTACGTGCTGCTAAGCAGTGGGGCGTTGCGATGCAGGAAAACCCCAGTCATGCCGAGTACATCGCGGCTCAACGTTTTCGCTGCATAGAACTATCCAACGCCTACCATGCCAGGCGGATCGAACTTAGCAACATTCACAACGACATTACGTCAATCCATCAGAAAGTCGAAGCGGCGTATGTACGCCTCTGTGTGAAAAGCAACTCTTGCCTGTAACAGATCTGATTTATTTCGTCACCGGGATCACTGCCCGTAAAATTTTTTTATCGCCCAAGGGCGCAACTAACACAACCAGAGAGGTTCTATGTCCACTTTACTAAAAGACTTCGTACTCATGGCGCTGCCGCACCGTGAATGGTCCTGCGAGGCCATTCATTTTCGCGTCAAGCTGTGCCCTGAGCCGGGGAAGTTGGGAAATAAAAATCACACTTACTTCATCCTGGAAGACCTATATGGATTTGACACCAATGAAACGTCGTTTGTCGTGTTCACAAAAATCCTTTTGCAGCGGTTCCCGCACCTGCCACCCAATCGTGTTCACATCCTTATCCATTGCCGAGACATGTCAAAATCTCTGGGCACCAAGGTGTTGCGGTACGATTTAATGCGCGACGAAGATCGCCAAGTCAAGTTGGATAAAAAGCCGGAAGACGTATCGGAGAAGTCGGGCTACGTCTCGATGTGTACCTTCTAACTTTCAACGTTGTATCGGAGGACCTACCTTGGCCGCACCTTATCATCGTTCTGTAGGCTCACCACTATTGATGGGCGCAAAAACCATTCAATTCGGGTCGCATAAAAAAGTGTTTTTCCCTGATTACGATCAGGCATTGATTGTTGCCACCAGCATGACGGCTGAACACCGGTTCCCGATGTGGATTTACAAGGCGCTGCACAATCACCATGCCGGATATTTAATCGCGGGTCACGGGTCGCATACACTGGAAAAACCAGATTCGGCATTACAGTCGAAGCAAATTGACCAGATGCAGTACCGAGATAAATTACCGACACTTTTGGAAAGCAATGCTGTTCGGCCAAGTGCGGTGTCGCGTATTGCCATCCGAAATAACGAGTTTTTGCAGTGCCATGCACGAGTCTCTGAAGCAGACATTATCACCTGGAGCATGATGCAGGCAGATCCGGCGCTGATTTTCAACGTCAACCCAACGAGCAGTCCCGCTGAGGCAAAAAAAATCAGCAATCGCATTAAAGCAATGCTGCAAAATGCCTTGTACTGTCAAACAGCTGTCCGCTGGCTTAACAATTATAACTTCGTGGTAGCAATGCGTTGGGCGGATGATGACGGGTTGAGCCCAAGGCATAAAGTCGAAAATGGCTGGTGGATCCTGAGTGCGCAAGAGCAGGGCTCGCACGGGGTTTCGCCCAAATGTGAAGATGTACAGAAAAAAGCAAACGACCGTTAACCGAAGAGGACAACATGAAAACTGAACAAATTGACATCAAATTGTACCTACAACGTCAAAGCTCCTGTGGGTTGTTGAAGTTCACACGTCTGATGGACTGCATCCTCACACCACCGCTTATCTCCTTCCTTATCATGGCGTTGCTGTTTTCTATCGCTCACCTGATCATCATGCCGAAAATTGTGGATGAGCTCTTATTCATCCCGTTGTGCTTCTTTACCGGGGGCTGTGTCTGCTTGCTGGCCTTTGTGCATTTGTACTATTCGTGTGTGTTTCCACGCCTGTGCCCGCTGCTGGAAGTAAGTGAAATCGAGGCGCTTTGTTCCAAAACGTTCAGCGTATACCAAGAAATGGGGTGTTCAGAGTCAATACAAAAGTCGGGTATTGATTACCTCGACACTCTGATCAGGGAAGGGATCCCAATGAATTATCGCCACCGGCGAAAAATTAACGCATTGGTCGAGGCGGATGAACGTGATTCCAAGCTGAACGCCTTGAGCCAGACATTCGAATCTGCCATTGAAAAAACAAAACGGTCGTATAGCCGCCCCTAAATATCGTAACGCTCAGACCGTCTAACACGAACGGTTTGAGCGCTCAAAGAGAGCATGATGAATATGGATAAGACAGACATTCAACTGTACCTGCAACGGCAGAGTAATAGCCGTATGCTGAAGGTCACTGTGTTTATTGAAAATATCCTCTTGTCGGCTGTGCTGACGCCAATGTTATTTTTTGTGGTCTTGTATGGCTTTACTTATTTATGTACCCATCTGGTCGGTTTCGGTGACTCAGAATTTCACCGTGTAATGGATCTGGCGGGGTACTACGCGCTGGGTTGTGGTAGCATCCTGGTCTTAACTCGTCTGTTCTTCTATGGGGCTTTGCCTAAGTTCAAGGCTCTGTTAACAGTCAGTGAAATTGAATTGCTTTATACGGTGTCTAAGGATGCCTACGACAAATTGGGCTATGGGCCAGAGGACGAGCGTCCCGCCATTGACTATCTCAATGCAGTTGTCATGTCCGGCGTGCCGATGAGCGCGGTGCATACCCGAGCCGTGGATGCCATGCTTTTCCGGGCAAAAAAAGAAAAAGACAATCACGATGCTCGCCTTAAGATGGAAAAAAATATTAATTCGCTGACTGACAGTATTGCAAAAACGGGTCTGACTCAGGATACACCTTCGTTAGAACACCCAGACCACTAACATTGCGAAAAAGGTGCTAACGTAGTCAGTGTGCTTTTAAAGACTTCGCATTTGACTAACGTCTTAACTCAGCCCCAGGGCAACTGTGTCATGAATATCAGTGAGATTTCGGGTAAAATAGCGCTGTAAACAAAAGAGAAATATAGGCAATACTTGACGTTATGAACCAAACAAAGACGACCTTAAACCAAATGAGCGCGCACCTTGCCTGGTGTGCGCTTACCGCATTGGGTATTGCCAAAAGAGATGGCCGTGCTAACGGAAATATACAAGAGCACCTTTTTCTCTTCGAATGGTTGAAGCAGGCAATGCGTCAAAAGCGTTTTCACAAGGACGTTGCCCCTGACTTGCGCTGGCTTATCAGCCAAGGTGAGAATCACCCCACCAATGCCAAGCTGAAGGAAAAGCTTCAATACTTGTACGACAGCGGGACTGGCAAGCTGACCACTCAAAACGACTTGTATCGGCTGACAACGATCTTGGGTACCCTGTCTCAAATGGGCTGGCCGTACTCACTGTTAACGGAAGTGGAATGGCTGAAGATGGACGCGGCACGATTAAATGCAAATACGGACTACCTACGGATCAGAAAAGCCTCATTAGACTCCGGTTTCAATAACGACGGCACACAAACCGACCCAGTCGAAGTGGTGTTAACAGGGAGGGTGGACAAAGTGGAGTCGCTGCTGGCTTCTTGCTGTTGGGGCCTATCCAATACGGAATTGGCGCAAAAGCCGTTTTATCACCTGCTCGCGTTACCGGATTAGCGCTAAGCGCTGCACCATTTTCACAAAAGAGAGCCTCAATAAAAGGCTCTTTTTTTGTCTTAAAACCCCCTCATTCTGCTGCCCTTTTAATTTCGTCAGTCAGTGCCTCAGGGTTAACCTGTCAGTAATACAAGCACAGGGGGCACTATGTCCAAATTTAGAGGCAGTATTACACCCGGCACCGAGTACAACGAGTCCCTTTCGCATTTCCTTGAACAGGAAGCGAGAGCGGGTCATATCTCGTTAGAGGGCATGCGCCGCGTTACCATGAAGCGTAATTTGGCCGGAACAACTGCACTGATCACGGGAATGACGATGGTGAGCGCTGGGGCCAGTTTTATAGCGATGGGTGGTGTAATGCCATTGTTGACACTGATAGGCGCAGCTTCCGCTGTGATGGTCTCAATGATCGCATTAGCGCGTTATCCTGGTGGACTGTTTTACCAAATCTCCGCGATTGAAACCCCGTTTACGCATGCAGCTTTGCTTCGGTTCGCGGCCAGTGGTGCGCCAGAAGACGTCATTCGTGAACTCATTGTACTGCTGAACAAGCAAGAACACGTCTCTTATGCACAAGTTCATGATGTGACTTGGTTCTGTAGTCGCCAGGCCAGTGGAATTGCAGAAAGCCACCTTTTCCATGACCGTTACACACTGATCCGGAATCGACTGGCTTTGGAAAGCCGGAGGGCAGGCTGATGCGGAGCTTGTTTATTCTTCCGTTTGCTGAGCTTCAACACATTGCGGCATGCGCACTGCGTTACCCGCTCATCTCTCGACGTAGTCTTTTGTGCTGCCTTAGCGTGATGTGCGTTTTCTGCCTTTGCTGGTTCTCTCTGGCCGGGTTTGAGGAAACCTCGTTGACACAGTCAACGCTATTGGGTGTCGGCTATATTTGTGGGGCTACATCCGCTATCGGTTGGGGCTTGAAAACCTCTGAAATGTCACACAATGCTCTGCGTATTGGCTTCGGTGTTTTCGCGATCATTGTTCTCTTGCTGAACATTGCGGATAACGGGTTTATTCGTGCCGTACACCTGCTTGCGGAAGGGCAATTATATTCACAGACCAACCGAGCTTCAGTGATGATGGCGCTGCGGGATATGTTACTGATTAACGCCGCTGCCAGTCTTAGCCCGTATGTCTTTTGGATCGGGTTGATGTGGATTGAGTTTCGCAACTTCCGCCATAATGCAACCTTTCGGACACATGCGCTATTGCGTATGGTCGCCAACTACAAGCTGGTGCTTTATCAGATTTTCATTGTGGCAGGGGCATCGTTGAGCCTGCTCCTATTGACCACCTGGACAGTGTTGCCGTTCATGCTTTCGCCGCTTATGACTGTCTGGGTTGCGCTATTTGTCTTCTTATCCATCTATCGCATTGAAAACGGATCCCCTCCAGAGTTTATCTTGCACGGCATTGCCACTGTAGGGCAGGTGCGCCGATGAAACTACCCTCGTCATTCTGCGCGCGCCTGCGTGTTTTCATTCAACTCGGTAAAGCGATCTGCACGAAAGGAGTGCTGAATATCATGTTTGACTCTCAATCATTTTCACCAATGGCGGATGACGCCAACCACAATCCAATTCCTACTGCGAACGTTTGTTGGCATCCCGTGGGCACCAAGGGGGAAGGGTTACCAAGCACTCCCGGCGTGTATCGCTTCCGTGTCCCGATGGAATCCAAGCCGGAGGAAACAGTTGAATTTCTGGCGCAGTTACGCTGGCGTAAACACGGTGTGCATCACGTCTTGATGCCAACCTTTGAATACGTACTGGACGATGAATTCATCACCTTGCCAGAAGGCACCCACTGGCGTCATCGCATGCCGGGTGATCCGGAAATGTTAGGTGCTACACAATTCCCGATCGCGCCAGAAATGGCAGACGGTGCAGCGGCATGCCCGTTCTGCCACCAACACCCCGTCATTGCCGGTGAAAAAATCAAAGAAGATGACGGCGATCGGTATTACACCCACATCCCCTACAAATTTAACCGATTCTGGTTCACCTGCTGCGAGTGGATAGGCAAAGCCCCGCGCCCAAGCATATCTGCACTGAAGCACGACTGGAGCCAACGTTAAGATGAAATACGCCAACCAGTATCTGGAGAAGAGCGTGCGTCCTCACTGGGCTAACGCCACTTTCACACAAAAAGTCTATCTGACGCTCTTCATGTTGTGGTTCAAAATCATGATGGCGCGAAATGGTGCGAAGCAGCAATATCGAAAACGTGGGTTACTGTCTGTTGCACTCTGGGCCAGTGCCGTCGGGTTTGTTGTGCGGGTCATCACCACTGATGTAGACAGCTGGCATTCACTGGCCGCGTTGTTCCTGTCGTGCATGATGTTATGCCTGATTGCGTTTGCAACACTTTGGACGCTATTCACAGCATTTATTCTACTGTTCAATTACACGTTAAGCTGGTGGGCTGGCTGGGTATATCCCACCAGCCATACCGAAGCTTTCATAACTATAGCGCAGGTGGAAGACGAGAACGCTCGTGCCGCTGCGCAGGCATATATCATGGCGTTTAGCCATCGCACAGTCACCCAGGTCACTATCGCGTTATCAATGATGTTTGCGGCAGATCAGGAGGTCAATGCCCAATGAGTCACTATGCTGACCACATGATTAAACACAACCGACGTTTCGGTACGCATGATGGTGTGGAATGTAGCTTTACCACTTACCTGCCTCACCAGCCTGAGTTCGCTTCGCCTGACAGCAACGATATGACGGAAGCTGAAATTGCCGCGTGCGTTGAAGCCTGGATGAAGTGGCTGCATTGGGAGGTCTATCCCGAAGTACATTTAAAACACCACGGAAAGCGTCCTGATTTTGTTGCCACGAAAGGTCCTTTTGTACAGGTCATTGAGTGCAAAAAAGCGATCGGTTTGCCGGTACTGGAACAAGCTATGGCCTGGTTCTATCCATATCGCAATAACAAGGTAGGCCTTCCCCATCTCATCTATGTGGCCTGTAAGAAGTCGTCTGCCCGCCGAGACTTTCCATTGTTACTCATGCGTCAGTGGGGTATCGGTTTGCTGGAAGTTGAGAAGTCGCCTTCACGAAAACTGCGTTATGACGGAGTCACCGAAAAGATCAGTGAAGCCCATTACTCTCTCAGGGTTCAGCTTGAACCTCGCATGGTTCCTGGCTCTCGTCATCAAGGGAAAATCTTGCGGGCTCAGCTTCACGACGATATGCGGATCGCCGTTGCGGGCACCACAGGCACGGGACAATTTATGACCGACTGGAAACGCACCATGATCCGTATTGAAACGTTGATGGGGGATGGTAAACAAAGGCATGTTGCTGAGATTGTTGACTGGTTAAACGTCAACGGTGGCTATCACTGGGCGAGCCGGAGTAGTGCGGTCAGCGGCATAAACACGTCATTGATGCGCCAAGGCTACGAATGTGAAGCCTATGGTTTTGAAGGTCGCGGCCATCGGTGGAAATTCGTTGAAGGAGTAACCCAAAAGGTCCTGAAAACTTCGTCACCCGAATGACTCGTGATTAACTCTCTACATACGAACTAACACTATCGTTGAGGTATCTCATGACATTTTGGCTGCTCAGTATTATCACACTACTGGTGCAACTCAGTTGGATTGCCATTTCTCCAGACAGCTATCATTCCTGGGCTTATATCCCTTGGATTGCTGCTGATTTGGGCATTGTCGCCTGGTACTTTTTTCGTCCCCATTCTGCGGACGTTTAATGCTGAGCGTCCTGCGTAATTTTTGTATCCTTCATCCGACCACCTGAGAGGTTGCTCATTTGCTAACGTTCATTGCTGCATTGCTGAGCATTACCTGCCTGACATTTTTGGGGCTGTCACTTATGCCTTATTTGTGCAGTCGGGCAGATGGCCTTGTCATGCGCAGGCGTGAAAAAGAGTGGTCATTTCTCTGTGGCTTAATTGCTCTGCTATCCGGCACCGGGGCCTACAAGTTGGCCGCTTACGTTTTTATGATCGGTTAGATGTTTTAAGGGGGTTACAGTGGTTTGGATTTGGGTGGGACTGGGCGCACTTTTTGGCATTATTGAGCTGTTCACATTGACTTTTTTTGGCCTATGGATGGCGCTGGCCGCGATAATTCCAGCAGCTATCACGCTGATTGCTCCTGATGTGAGTTTGCAGTGGCAGATTAGCATTTGGTGCATTGCAACGGTGTGTTGTGCGTTTTTCTGGGTGAAGTTCTCACGCAATAAGCCGAAGCGATACGTGGAAGAACCATTGATCGGCGAGGTCGGTCAATTGGCATTTGCGTTACCGGAAGGTGGGGAAAGTGTGATTTTGCTGACAAAGCCGGTTCAGGGTAACCAGCAATGGCCGTGTAAATCACAAGAGGTGCTGCCACGCGACGCTCGTGTCAGAATTGTGAGTGTTGGTAGTGGTGTTGTTTTAGTCGCCGCAGTGACTGCGGAATAACGTTGATTGGATAGGAAAAAAACATGATTGGACTTATCAGTCTTGCTGTTGTTGTTGTGTTTCTCGGTATCACGCTGTACCAGTGTGTGCGCATCGTGCCTCAGGCGGACCAATGGGTGGTCGAGCGCCTGGGTAAATACCATACGACGTTAAATCCCGGACTGAACATCCTGATCCCGTTTTTGGATAACATCGCCTACCGTATGTCGGCGAAAGATCAGATGATCGAAGTGAAAGGCATTGAAGCCATCACAAAAGATAACGCCATGACGCAGGTTAATGCGATTTGTTTCATTCGCGTCGCAGATCCGAAAAAAGCTGCCTACGGGGTTGATAACTTCAACACCGCCGTGCGTAATCTGGTCATGACCACGATCCGCAACGCCGTTGGTGGGATGGAGCTCGATGAGACGCTGACCAACCGTGACGAACTGGCCGCACGTTTACGTCAGAGTATGGACGTGCAGATGGTTGATTGGGGCCTAAGCCTGCGTACTGTGGATATTCAGGATATTACACCTTCCGACTCAATGCTGAAGTCAATGGAAAAGCAAGCTGCTGCGGTTCGTGAACGCAAAGCGACCGAAGAGCTCGCGGCCGGTAATAAAAATGCTGCCATTATGGAGGCGCAAGGCAAGAAGGAAGCCATGATCCTGGATGCAGAGGCGAAGCAGCAATCGGCTGTTCGCGAAGCTACTGCGCTGGAAACGCTGGCTAATGGGCAATTCAAAGCTTCGTCGAAATTGGCTGAAGCACTCACGATTGAGGGGGGGCGCGAAGCAATGAGTTTCCAGTTAGCGAACAACTATATTGAGACTCTCTCTGTGCTGGCAACCAGCCCTAACGCGAAAGTGGTGGCTATGCCCGCTGATTTGGCGCAAAGCGTTGGTGGTCTCATCAATGCAGGTTCCCTGATGTCTGTCGGTTCTGCTGTGTCCAAATAACCTCAATCGGCCATCACTTTGGTGGCCTTATCAGAAACGAAAGCCCGAGTCTGGTTCTCAAAATCTGTAAAACGAAACACAGACTCTGGCTCTGAAAATGGCGTAACCACATGAATAAATTAATCATTTTACCTCTGGCTTTTTTTCTGGCAGGATGTTCAACCACGTTTGGGTTATCACTGGATGAACGCTACCAATCTGCCTATGAAGAGGTGGTTACGGATCCCAGTTCTGACAACATGACTCGATATATGCAGCTGAGCAAAGAGGTCGCCGAGCGTGACATGCGAAAAGCAACTGCGGCCGCTGAATCTGCAACGCGTGAAAGCGATAAAGGCTTCACTGAATATTTCAAACAATATGGAAGCGAAAGCTTCAAGCGACAAAAAAGATAAGGACTCCCATGACTACACTAACTTCAAATGAATTCAACGCTGGCGCTCTGTGGGCTGCTTATATTTTGATGTCCACGACCCGCGACACCGCCAGTGCGGCTGAAATTTTAAGCCGCATCCCAAACCTTCATTATCTGGCAACACAAACCGCTGAGAAAGAACTCGTGTCGCTACGTGAGTTTGTCCTTAACGAATTGCCTCTGGGAACAGGGCACGGCTTTATCCGCATTGCTTACGGTGCCGAAGGTATCGGTAACGAAATCATTGATCTTCCGGCGAGCGGCGATGTCGATGAGCTGGTTGCAGCGCCTGGCGATACGCTACGATGGGTGGTGTACGGAGTCAGTGCTGACGGCGCTAAGCATGCGCTTATCTCTGCCATCGATATTCCTGATATTGCTCAAAAACATGCTGCGGAATTGGCATCACAACTCCTATAGCAATTGCGCCTCACCAGTGAATGCAATACAGTTAGCCAGCACCACTATTAAATATAAAAAAAGTGTTTTACCTCGTTAGACATAACGATCACCATGCCCGGCTTCCGGGCTTTTTTTATTTTCCTTTCCCTAAGAATGTTTCTGGAAAAGCACCCCATTTTGTCCCCCTTAAAGGTTTGTCATCTGACGCACATCCGTAAAATAAAGATGGTAATTCAGTCAACCATCAATACCAGAAGGATAGTCGTATGGCACAACGTGGTGTTAACAAAGTCATCATTGTCGGGAATCTCGGCCAAGATCCCGAACTCCGTGCAATGCAAAATGGTGGCTCTGTAGCCAATATTTCAATCGCAACATCTGAAACCTGGCGTGACAAGCAGACGGGTGAGCAACGAGAAAAAACAGAGTGGCATCGCGTTGTTTTCTTTGGAAAATTAGCCGATGTTGTTGGTGAGTACCTGCACAAAGGCTCGCAAATATATATCGAAGGACAACTTTCCACGCGTAAGTGGCAAGACCAAAGCGGCACGGATCGCTACACGACTGAGATCGTAGTCAATCCGGCTTCTGGTGGCACTATGCAAATGCTCGGTTCAGCCCCTGCCAGCGGGCAGCAACAGAACCAGCAAAACCCCCGCCAGGCAAATAATCAACCGAATAATGCACCTGGCGGCCAGCAAGGAGGATGGGGTGCTCCGCAACAAAATTCGCAACAGCACAGCCAAGGCGGTTGGGGTGCGCCAAATACCGACGACCCACCATTCTAACATCCACCATCGTTCCGTTATGCAGCCTTCCGGGCTGCATTACTGTTTCTATCTCTCGGAGTCTGACATGAACGAAATACAGGCATCACTGAATGCCATTCTCAACAACGGTAGTATCGGCCAGGCACTCAGTTACGCGGGGATTGCTGTGGCAGGCTTTGCTGTTGCGTCATTGCTGTTTCGTAGTGTGATGATGGTCATGCTGGGGGCGGTTGCTACATTCTATGTATTCTTCCTGAATACCCCTGAAGCGGCACTGGATAAGGCTACCGCAGCATCTTCCCAGCTGGTTACGCAAATGGCGCAGGCCAGTGAATGTGCGGCAGGCAAGATTGAGCATATCCGTAACATTGGTGTTGTGATCCGCAATGGTGACGTTTTAACCATTGCCGGAGATTGTGGATTGTTGCCGAGATAAGGTGTTTCGACAGCGGTTAAACCGGTGGTAGCATTCTTGTGTTACCACTTTTCACTCGCAGATATCACTGATTAAGAAATAAATTCTGCCGTAAATCAGAGAGGCTAAATTGAAAGCGTTCTTCAAAAAATTAATTTCATCGTTGTCTTGGGGAAACAAAAACAATAACACGATGGATGCCAAACAGCACCGCGATACCCTGTACCACATGCGACATGGCCGCGCGCCAGTGCATACGCATCCCGCTGATATGGAAAATCAGCATGATTGACCCAAAAACAACTAAAGCCCTGAATGAACTCGCGATGGGCGCTCAACACCATGAACATACCCTCCTGGCTGAAAATAGCCATTTAATGGAGGTTTTTATCTCGGATCCCCTGGAGAGAGGCTTTACCAAGTTCTTTTGGCGTCCCGAGTTTGGAAGCGACCGAACAAGAAGGGGAACGCTTCTTGGCTTGCGTGAGTGAGGCTTGGGCAACTCGGTATAACGCGAAAGCCCAAGAAACACTGTCAAAAAAAATCGCCGATAACAGTTCGACTGAGAATGACAACCTGTATCTGCTGACAATGTTCTATGCGCTACGCGGCCTGCTGGATAACCTGCTGCCGTTCATTGACTTACACAACTACCAACAATTTGAGCCAGAAGGCGCATTGGCACTTAACGAAATCGTTAATGGATTTGAGGCTGTCACCAATGGTGTTATCACCACTGAAAAGGTGAAGACTGACGTGTTTAGTGCTGGTGTTGAAAATGCCATCATGGCGCTGAATGAGCAAAAGCACATCCTTGCCAATAAAGGGCAAGATACCCGTGGCATTGAGCAATCCATAGGGATTATCAAAGCCTCACTACGTGGAGACAGATCGAATCCAATGCCAGGCCAACGTATCAATTAGCCCCTTGGGCGTAACAAGTGGAGAAATAACGTGAAAAACGGACAGTCTACGCACTCAATGACGACTAAAAAGCTACGCCGGAAGCTGTCCGGATACGGCCTTCGTGGTCAGTTTCTGAAACAACGGGTCCGCGATATCATCGCTGGGCCTCAATCTGGTAGTGGTGGTGATCGTGAATTTGCCTTCGGCTGGTCGCGTGACCAAATGGACAGACACATGCGGCGAGCGCTGATAGGGAAGGGCTACCGCGTGAAGTTTCAAGTCGATAATGCCGAGCGTGTAATTGATAAGCAAGCAGCTTTATTACCAGCTCGTCGTCGCAGTGTTATTTCCATTAGCCGTCGTTATTTAGGTTAGCCTTTGAACCGGCACGCCCTGTGCCGGTCTTCTTTTCCTCATTCGTCCTCGCACCCTTTGCGGATAGTCTCTGCCAATTCAATGCCAATCTCGCTTAATGTGTACGCGACTTTTAGTGAGCGTGGGTCACGGTACTTGAGCAACAGCCTTCGCTCCACCAACGTTCTACAAGATATGCGCAAATTGGGGCGTTCTACCTCACGGGAACGGCCTTTGTTAAGGATCGAGAAGATGGCTGTGAAAGGAATTGGATTGCTGTTACGCGCCCTAATTTTAAGCAATACGTACATTACGTCTTGTTGTAACGATGAGTTCCGGTGTTGCGTGGTGTTTTCCATGTTTACGCCTAATCATATACGATATGAATAAGCTATCTTTAGCCTGGCTCCATGTCATCGTTTTTAGTCCTCGTTTTGTTGGCCTTTTCGGGCGAGTGGAAATCATGTCCGTAGTAGGATCGAGCTACCCGTCTGGGTGAACATTAACAAGGTGAAAAAACATGTTTAAACGTATCCGTGGCGTACCATTTCTGGCCGGAGCCATTGCCGCATTGTGTATGACCAGTGCCTTTGCTGAAATTCCTACCAATGCGAGTGGGCGACCTGTTGCCGGAAAATCAATGGCAGAATTCCAATCCTACAAAGCCAGCTGCCCTGAGTGCTTACAGGTTGCTCAGGACATTATTAAAATGCGCACCCAGCATTGTCAGCAAGCTGGTGATGTGGATCAGACTATCTTGCAGGACCCGATTTATCCCTACCTCAACGGCATCCGCGTCATGCTTGCCAATCGTGGGGGGTACAACAGCCCCATGTACACATCCGCACGCCAGGTATTCGAAGCCAACGTTAACTGTGAAAACAGCAGCGACTGGGTTGAACGCAGTCAGAAAGTTATCGAAAACACCTTTAGTGGCCCCAAGTAACCCAGCCAGATCATCAACCCGCTAAACCAGCGGGTTTTCTACGCAAAAATTTCGTGAGCCATATCACCCACGTTATGCTATCTCAAATTATCCAGAAGGACACACCATGAAAGACCCATGCTTATTGAACCTGCGGCAGTTGTTCATACAGGATCTGCAATCGCGCTTAAACATCAACCACGCCACGGCCGCTGAGCTAGTAGCCGCAGGCTTTGTCGATGATGATGATGACTCTGAACGTATCGACCTCAACGTGGAATGGAATGCCTGGGTCCGCTGCCACCATGCTCGCCTGAAACAACCGGCATCGCAATTGCTGACACCCGAAACGCATTCCGCTATCGCTACGATGCGTGCGTTGGCTGACGAATTTCGCGAGCACTTCGAAGAGCATGGCGAACATCACCATGCCGTCATCGCCCTGTATGACCGGGCAGACAGTGATTTTGGCTATGAGAATGTCACGCACCTAATTGCGGCGCTGGATCGTCTGGTGGAGCACATCAACCAACCCGTCGATTTATCTTCTGACAGGGTCTATACCGCACAGGTCGCGGGGGCAGTTGCCGCCTATCGTCAAACCGTTATCGCCGCATTAGATGCGGTGGGTAAACCTTGGTCAGCATAATGCTCGCGTAGGTGAGTGAACTTTTTTCAACATCAGCAACCGGAGTAATTCATCATGAACATGAAGTCGATTTTGAACCAAACACTTGAGACGCTGAAAGAGAAAGGGGTCTGTGCTGACAATCTGCGAAAAGTCACGGCCCCCTCAGAGCTCATCACACAGCTGATCTCAACGCTGGCTAACCTGTCCGGTGATTACAAAGGCAGCTATTCCCCGGCTCCTGACTATCAAGGTTTGTTGCGCCAATTTAATGCCCTCCAGCAACTGAACGTCTCATTCGGCAAGCAACTGACTTTCTACCGTGAAAAAGCCAAGCAAGACAGAGACAATCCGGCTGAACTCAAGCGACTTCAAGATGAAGTTAACCCTGAGCGTGGGGCTAACGAGCAGTTGACAGCTGAAAATGAGCGCCTTCGTGCTGAACGACTGGAAGCGGATGCGGAAACGGAAAGACTCAAGGCGTTGGTGCTGACGCTGGGAGGGAACCCAGAGGCATGGGAAAGGAATGCACTATGACCGTTAATTCAGCGGCTGATCTGGCAATTACATTGAACGTCAGTGAAGCCGAAGCAACTCAGTTTGCACTCACTACTTGCCATCTTATGTTACAGCAGCCTGAATTACTGGCCGGGGATATTCTGCATTTTGCACAGCACGGAGCCTGGCTGGAGAATACAGATAAGCCCCTGCTCAAAGGTGAACCCGATACAGAAAGTGTGTTGATGGGGATGCGCGTTCTGATCTACAAATTGGGTAAGCACGAAGGTCCTAACGGTAAAGCCCGCCAGATGTACGACATGATGCGGCGGCTCGGATATTTTACTATGGCGGATTGTCTGCGTTAACAGAAGGCGATGGGGTCAAGTGACCCCATTTATTTTGTGAAGCCATAATACTTCACTTATCCTAAATAACTCGCTGTTTTGCTATTCGTCACCAGTTTGGGTCGAGGTAGTCTAATTATGACTACTTACTAAATTATAGGGATCCGACATGACCACAACTCTGAATCAGCAAGCGGCACCAAAGAAGCGTACCTTCAAAGATCTGCCAGGCTTCGACATCTCTGCAAATGACATGCTGCGTATCATCGATGCGCCTTGCATGATCATTAAGCGTGGTAACGTTCAGTTCAAAGTATTGGAAATGTTGACCCTGACCCTGGTAGGGGACAACCTGAGCGCGCTCGGTGTTGATTACAATACCGGGCAAGTGATCTCCCGTGGAGTGGTCCATAAAGCCAACGGTGATATGGTGGCCTCTGTACCTGCAACCCATATCAGCACCTTGTTCCGTAACATGAAAGGTGAAGAAACCGTGAATGTACGATGCGACCAAGACCGAAATCGCCTCATCATTCGTACCGGCAAAAATGCTTACAACATTCCTCTGTGTATGGACACAATCCCGGTTGTAGACGAGTCCGATTTGACAGCCAAGTACAGCATCACTTTCCCTGCCAATATGCTGCATCGAACCTTGCAACGTGTCATGCACTCTGCGGGTAAGAATGACGTTCGCCATTACATGAATGGGGTTTTCCTGAGTCTGGATAAAAATACCTTCAACGCCGTCGCGACCGATGGGCACCGAATGTCTGTAATGACTCAAGACGTACTGTTTACGAACGAACCACAAGAAGAGATCGTGACACCAGTAGCCCCTGCATCTCTGTCTGGGACTTCTTCTGGGGTCATCCTGCCGATCGAAGTATGTCCTATCCTCATGAAGTTGCTGGGTGCAAACCAAGGAAATTTCCGTATTGACTACAGCGAAAGTTACCTGACCTTTAACCTGGGTGATGTCACCTTGGTCTCCAATCTGATTAATGGCAGCTATCCCGATTGGCATCGTGTTGCAGGTGTTGTTAAGCACAATACAGAGAAGTTCAGCATAAATGCCTTGGTGCTCCGTGACGCATTAAGCCGTGCGCTGCCGCTCATCAATGCAGGCGCAGTCAGTAAGAATGCGAACAGTACAGGCGTATTCGTTTTCAAAAGTAATGCGCTGATGATTAAGTCCCCTAATCAAAACCTGATCGAGTGCAAGGAAGTGCTGGATATCGAAAAAGTGGCAGGGGAGCAGGAAGACAAAATTGAAATCGGCATCAACTGCGAATACCTGCTTCGCGCACTGAATAGCTTGATCTCACATTCAGACGAAGAAACAGAAATAACTGTTGCCCTGAAAGACACGGTAACAGGGTTGGAAATCGGCTTCGGCGATGACTGCTGCGACATCATCATGCCAGTCAGATTCTAACAAGTCGCACTAACTGTTTGTTTTGTTAACCAAAAGCAATCGCACGTCAATCGTGCAAAGCTGCTGGCATTTCCCACTGAAAAACAACGACAAATTGACCGCCTTTTCGAAGGGAATGGGAAACGTCAACGGTTATGATGAGAGCACTTTCTCCCGCATGGGTAACATTTATTTTTCAAAAGTTACCTCTTGCTCCACCAGCAATAAAGAAACTTGAGGATTTTACGTGGAACTGAAGCAATACCATGAAGAAGCCCTTCGCACCGAATCGGTGATCCCTAACATCAGCGGCGTGAGTGTGCCTCACCTGTATCTGTTGTTGTCAGCGGCTCACTCACTGGGTGAAATGCTGGACCAGTTTAAAAAAGGTATTTTTTACCGTAAACCGATTGACATTAATCGCTTTAAAAAAGGCCTGGCCGACCTGCAAGACCTGATCGGCACGCTTTCGCCGGAGTCCATTTCCGCTGATGAGCTGCATGACGACACCAACACCATGATGATGACTGGTTTTGACGGCAAAGCACACAATATCGGCCTCGGTTCCCTGGGTGCAATCGACTCGCGCATTCTGCATGCCTCTCTGGGTGTGTTTACTGAATCCGCAGAAATCTGCAAAGCGCTGGTGAACACGATTGAAGGACAGTCGCTGGACCTGGTTAACCTGTCTGAAGAGTTCGGCGACCTGAACTGGTATAGCCTGGGTGTTTTCCCATCGGCCTCCGGTATCCATTATGGCCGTATTCTGGAAACCAATATCGTCAAGCTGGCCGTCCGTTATCCAGAGAAGTTTGAAGCGTTCCTGGCACACGATGAGAACCGTAATCTCGTCGAAGAGCGCAAAGCGTTGGTAAACGGCATCAAGTAAGCCTTATCCATTCATGTGGGCAACGTGGGGTTGCCCGCTTTCTATGGTGAAATAATGAATACAGTTCTGAAGTGGGTTGGGGGTAAGCAAGGCGTCATGGCTCAGCTGAAGTTGGCGCTGCCAAAGGGTGCCCGTCTGATCGAACCTTTCTGTGGTTCGGGTGCAGTGATGATGAATACCGCGTATTCAAACTACGTACTGGCTGACATCAACGCCGACGTAATCAACACTTACGACACCATCCGCAACGCTGCTGAAAGCGTTATTGCTGCACTGTCTGAACTCTATGCTACGTGCCGTACTCGCGAACACTACGATGCGATCCGTAAAGAATTTAACGAACGTACAGCTGAGCCAGTCCGTATGGCCGCGATGTTCATCTACATGAACCGCCACGGGTATCGTGGTCTGTGCCGGTACAACAAGCGTAAAGGGGAGTTTAACGTACCCTGGGGCGATTACCGCAAACCCTATCTGCCAGAGAAAGAAATCCGCTACATGGCTGACCGCCTTGCAAATGTGGATCTGCTTTGCGCAGGCTATGAAGAAACGCTGAAACTGGCCGGTGAAGGTGACGTGGTCTACTGTGACCCGCCTTATGTCAATCCGGGCAAATTTACAGGTTATCACGCAAGCGGATTCTCTGAAGCCCAACAACGCGAGCTGGTGGGCATTTTGAATACTCTGCCGGAGAAAGGGGTGCATGTGGTGGCTTCCAGCCATGATGCCGAGAACATCCGCGAGATGTATGCCGGATTCGCAGTTAAAGGGTTTTCTGCCCCACGCAGTGTTTATAACGGAACGGGGGAAGGGAAAAAGGCGAATGAAATTATCGCTATCCGTCGGGCTGTATCTTCCGGCAAGACCTCAGCATGACCGTGCCGGTGTTTGAAATTCCACCGCTCAAGGATCCTCTAACTGAGCGATTCTGCGATGAAATTGCCATCATTCACCGGTATGACCCTGCTGAAGCTAGTCGCCAATACCTTGAATTTATCAAAGACAACAATGTGGTGTATTGGGTGCAATTGGCTATTCGTGACCGCATCCAGTACCTGTCAAAACAAAAATCAAAGGGCAAGCCCCTTCTGATTAAAAATCATAGTGAGGGAGCTATGCCTCTTTTTCGTCCCAAAAGTGTCGTGGTGTACCGCATCACCCGCCAGATTGACTTCAGTAACATCACAGAACAACTGAAACCCTTCATGTTTCAGCCGTGCGGCCCGCAGGATATGGCGCGCACTGGTTGGGTCAGCCCGCTGGGTGAAGAGTACGAAGAGCTTACTCACCAGGCGAATGGCCTCATTCTGCTGACTCAGCGTAACGAGAGCAAAATCATTCCTCCGGCCACGGTAAAAGAGCTCGTGCGCCAGCGTGTGACCAAGCTGGAAAAAGAGCAAAATCGTCGTCTGAAACGCACAGAAATTTCAGCGCTGAACGACCTG
The DNA here is from genome assembly GCF_033676005.1 of Providencia sp. PROV252. NCBI lineage: Bacteria > Pseudomonadati > Pseudomonadota > Gammaproteobacteria > Enterobacterales > Morganellaceae > Providencia > Providencia sp. PROV252. Next base: position 101,364 of record NZ_CP096295.1, read on the forward strand.
GTGCTAGGGGAATTGCTACCCAAAGCACTGAGTAAATACGCCAACATGAACATGTGGATTGATCCCAAATCCCGGCTGATCATAGTGGATACCACCAGCTTTAAACGCGCTGAAGACGCGGCAGCGCTCCTGCGTAAAACACTGGGCACTCTGCCTATCATACCTTTCACGTTAGAAACTCCGGTTGAGCTGAAGCTGACCGAGTGGGTTCGCTCTTCCGAGCTGCCTCCAGGCCTGGCGTTGTGCGATGAAGCGACCCTGGAAGCTATTCTGGAAGACGGTGGCGTTGTGACGACAAAACGACAAGATCTGGTTTGCGATGAGATTGCTAACCACATCGAAGCTGGCAAGTTGGTCACTAAGCTGGCGATGAGCTGGATGGAGCAACTTAATTTCGTCATCAACGACAGCTTTGTCATCTCAAGGCTGAACTTTGCTGACGCCCTCATTGAGCAAAACGATGATATTGATCGTGAAGATGAAGTGCAGAGGTTTGATGCAGACTTCGTTTTGTTTACCGGAGTCATTATGGAGCTCCTTGATCAGTTAATTGCTGCGTTCGGCGGGGAAGCTAAGTCCTCAACTGAAGCTGACGGGGGTGACAAAGAGGAAGGCGATGAAAGTGGTGAGGCGGCCGATAACAGCGAGCTGGATGACGACGAATAACGTGTAACCATACCGGGTATGAATTAGGTAATCGAAACCGAAGGTAACGTCTAATGCTTCGTTGGACTGAAGAACAGCAACGCGAATACGAACAGAGAATGGGCCGGAGCGCGAGTTCAAAATCGGTACCAAAGAAAGACGTGCAGCCTGTAACGCCCATCCAGCAAAGCCTTGAGTCTGCACCCGCAGAGTTGACAGCAAAGCTACGGACCCAAGCGCTGGGGCGGTTGCGAACGGGCACAATGAATAAAACAGAAGCACGCTACGCCGAACATCTGAAATGGCGTATGCATGCTGGTGAAGTCGCCTGGTTCAAGTTCGAATCAATCAAACTGCGCCTTGCCGACAAAACAACGTATACAGCGGACTTTTTCGTCATGCTGACCTCGGGTGATCTGGAGGTGCATGAAGTGAAAGGGCATTGGGAAGAGGACGCGAGAGTCAAGATAAAGCTTGCAGCAGAACACTATCCCTTCCGTTTTCTGGCCGTGAAATGGCTCAAAGATGAGGGAGGTTGGAATTTTGAAGACTGATCTCCGTGGTACAACAAGGAAAATCCATGAGCGTAACTGATAGCGTGGTAAAGCAATTTTTCGAAACCTGGTTCTTATCCACGGAGCGCAAGAAGCGCAATGACGATACTTGGCAACCGCCCGTCGAGGGGCAAATGGATCCCTCCATGTATCACGTTCGCAAGGATGCGGCCTATGAAGCGTGGTTTGCCCGCAGCGATTACCCGCTGTTGAGTGCCAAAGCCATGACTTTGCCGGAAGAGATGTATCGATATTTGCAGAATGTCCGCAAAGCGCGTGAAGCCGAAATTAATAAAGAGCGCCCGCCTGCGGTACTGCGGGACTTGGGCGTTTCTTCACTTAGGGACCTGGCTGACTACCTGATCCGCAACGACATTGCGGACAGGCCGGTATAACAGGAATTACTCACCAAGACAGGCACGGGGGTGCGTCATGTCTTTCAAGATGATTGGATTGGCCGTATTTATTGCAGGTGTATTAGGGTTGGCCTACTTACTGTTTTTTACCGGGAAGTCGGAAAAAAAACCGGGCGGCGAAAAGGGGAGCCGGAAGCCAACGCTCGACGAGTTGTTTCCCATTGATGCCGAAACGGGTGAGCGAATTTATCAAAGGGAAGATCACGAAGGCGTGATATCCAGTGATGACGAACTGACTCCGGCCATTTACGTTGGGTACAAACGCCATAAATTTATTCTCCCGCGCGATGCCAGCAATCTGTACTCTCGCCTGATTGAGATGTTTGCCGACCAATATGCGGTTGCACCACGCGTCAGAGTGACCGACATTATTCAGGCCGAAGAAAAGGATTTTGAGAGCCAAAGTCTGGACGTCAAAAGTGCCATGCAGTTTATGTCGCGAATGAACTTTAACTTTGTTCTAAGCGATGTGCATAGCGGCGAAATTGTACTGGTCATGCTGACTGAAGAGCGACTGGCCGAATCTGAGAACAGTGCATTTCTGATTGGCCTGCTCAGCCACCTGAATATCCCGCTCTACCGCTACGAGCGCCTGGCAGATATCAGCGATAACGATCTCGCGATAGATATATCGGAGACCATCTCCGACGGTCAATTCGAATAAACCAAATGAAAGCCCGACTTGTTCGGGCTTTGTCGATTCTGAACTACTGATATCATGTATTTGTGAGATCACTTAAAGGGGGCGTGGAATGTCTCAATCCTATAGATATTGGACAGGTAACCTGTATACCGGATCCACGGTATTCATTCAGCACCAGGACGGTCATCTTTCCAAAGGTGAGGTCGTTAATGTTGCCGAACAACGGTTCATTGTTGCTGGCATTTCCTCTCCCTTTGATAAATTCACAGCAACCAGCATAGAAGGCGTTGTTGCACTACCTGATGAGTATGATGTCCGCGAACGCTATAGCATTCAGCGGCAGCGGGATTATCTGACACACCTGGATATATCGGCGCTTTCTTCTCATCAGATCAAACATCTCTATGCAGGTTTGCATCTCGCAAAGCGTGCTGGTGGAGGTGTATTGCCTGGCATGCCGATCGTTGAAACCCCGGAAGGGATATGTAGATATATACAAGAATTAAACCTAAGCACCTTGAGTGAAATTCAAGTGATGTACATGTTGGCTGGCTTAAAAATTGCCACGAAAAGTTAAAAAGAGGTTTTTATGACTACTCCTGAGCGGCCTCCTAAAAGAGCTCCGCGCCGTAAAAAAAACACGCGCAAAAAGCAAAAACACTGGTCGTACACAATTACGTCAAGGGAGTTCCTGATTGCATTTCTTTTGGTCTTGCTTGTGGCCGGGCTTTCCGTGATTTATTACTTGCGTTCGACAACCTTGATCACCACCTGGGATGTTGGCACGGTCACGCAGCCTGTTGTTCGAGCCTCAAATGAAACGGGCACTGGTTTGAAGACTGATTTCCAGACCACAAAAGGCCAATTTACTGTTCAGCTACAGATCTTCCCCAATCCGGGTCTGCCGCTTGAATTGCGCCAGTACCATCGCGGGAATTTCAAACTTTGCTATTTGATGGGTGACTACGAATATCAGTCTGGAAATGCCCTGTGCTTTGACATCCCGACAAGTGATGGCCTAACCATGAGCAGCAAATTGTAGTACCTGGAAAATTCAGTCAGCGGCACAAGCCGAAGTAAAATCGGCATTACAACCATTCCTGAGGAAGTGAAAATGAGCCAGTCACTGATAGCGCAACGCATTCATACCCAATTACCACCGAACTCGGTTGAGGGAGCTATTCAGGCGCTTGAAAATGTAGCCTTGCGATCGGGCGCGGACGTGTTAACTGTGACCATAATGCGCAACACGACCTACGCGAAGTTGGAAGAATACAGCGATGTGTTATCTCTTTCGCCAGAGCGGATCCTTCAGTCACTGGAGGGTATTCGAGGTCATGATGCACCGGCTCAGTTCTATAACGAGCAGCGTCTGCCGGAAATTTGCGATGCTTATATCTGGCCGACCGCTGAAGACTTTCGCGAGGCCCTCATGGAAGGCGGCTCTACGCCGGTATTCCTTTGCCCGAACTGCAATCAAGAGTCCGATCATGAAAGTGAATGCACCGCGCTGATCACGAATAAACGTGGTATACGCGTAAAATGTGGCTGGATCTTAAACCCGACCTCAGATACTCTACGTAACAGTATAAAAATACTCATACAAGCAGAGTTTTTGAACAACCTCCAGCTCCATCATACGTTTCGCCCCAAAGGAGTCGCTCTCCCGACGCGGGTTTGTTTCGATGAGTTCGGTGAGGATGTTGAAGACGACGTGTGTTGAGAGATAATAAGTAGTACCTCATTTTAATAGATGCCTCGTTAGGACGAGGCTTTTTTTTTGACTTTTTCCCTTCGTCAGCGGTTAGTCCCACCGGATAATAATTCTATTTCCAGTGAGGTACCCCATGACAAGTTTAGCCATCTACGAACCCAACCCCGCCACTGAATTTCAGCCGATACTTCCTCTGTATCAAGCTATAGATGGTCATCATGCCGGTATAACCCCACACGAAGGGTTTCGTCTGTTCAACGCACTTACGCAACTACTCGCAGAATACCACGATGCACGTAGCGAAATTGACTCATTGCACCTCGTCGTTATGGGTAAACGTCATAGCCAGGCATTTCGTTATTTTACTGACGGATGTAACAACTCGATAGGGACAACATTGGCCGTTGATTGTCTGTTTGATCTCCAGCGAGCTACCTGCGCATTGGATGAGTCCTTCTGGCAAAAAGTATTGGATCTCACTGGTGTACGTAATTTTATGCCAACCGCCCGGAAAGACGAGTGGTACAACACGCTTAGGCAGTGGCGCAAAGCATCTCCAGATCGACTTGCCGCCCTACGGCCTGTTGCCTTCACAGAAGAGAATGTGCTCGCCACTGCAAAAAGCCTGACCACTGAGAAAAAAGATTATTTCGCAGAAATGGTCGAAGGCGTATTCAAAAAACTGTCAGTGTTTCACAAAACTAACAAGGCTCAAGGTTTTAGTCCGAAGATGGTGATCACCAATTGCCTGCCATGCCGCGACTATAAACGCGGTTATGACAATATGGATTACCTCAGCGATCTGCGTAAAATCATCGGCCTCATGCAAGGCCGTCCTGGCGCTGAAATCGTGAATAAGTGGGCGTTGGAGCAATCCCTCAGCAGTAACGTGGGAGAATGGATATCGGTAGACGGTGGCGCGCTGACCTGTAAAGGCTTCCTTAACGGCAATGTACATATTCAGGTCTCCGAGACTGTTTGCGATGACCTCAATACGGTACTGGCTTACCGTATGCCAGGCCTCATCCCTCAATTCAAAGAGAGAGGAAAAACCAACAAGGCACCTCGAAACACGCAATACACGGGCGATTTAATTGATTACCGGATTGCGTTCCCAACCTGCACAGAATTGGCTGAAATGGCCCGAAACAACCAACACAGTGCGAAGCAATATGGTGCGGCTCCATTTACTATCGTGATGCCCCGACCATACCAATACACCGACTTGGTAAAAAAGGAACTTGATAGTATCTTCCGTATCCTTGGCGCGGTGGAGGTAAAGCCTGAAGTCTACGAGTTTGAATTCTGGCCGATGGACGCGTTTAAAGCGATCGCAATCAGTGGTACCTTGCCCGACCAAAAAACACATCAGTTCTACCCTACAACGGGGGACCTCCAGAAAGCGGCTATGGACGAATGCGACCCGCGTGAGGGTGATACTTTACTTGAACCCAGCATCGGCTTTGGTGCGCTACTTCGCAATTTGCCAGAAGGTGTTAAGGTGATCGGGGTCGAGGCAAACAATGTCGCAGCCATGTGCTCTCGCTTGCGCTGGGATACCCACCAGCAAGATTTCCTCAGTACCACGGTAACGCAACTGGGCCTATTTGAGCGTGTGTTAATGAATCCTCCATACTCCGACAATCGTTGGAAATTGCACCTACAGCATGCGCAGCAGTTTGTTAAGAGTGAAGGGCGTATTGTGGTTATCTTACCTGGAAGCGCTACTGACGAAAGTATTCAGGCGTTGATAGATCGTGAGTGTGATGTACATCAGGTCGGCCAATATGAAAATGCCTTTGAAGGAACTGGAGTGCAAGTTAGACTATTTACTATTGATTTCCATTAATATTCTCGGCCGTTAATGGGATTTGCCATAACGGCCGCACTGGTAAACCTATGAGTAAAACCGACTACGTTCTCCGAGCATTATCAAAAATTTCACACAAGCGCTGGGAGCACTACATCATTAATAGAATCTTTCACAAGTTGGATGATCCGCAGCTTGAGTTCGTTTGCCAGCAGTGCATCCGTAAGGAAGGAGAATCTGGAAAGATTTACCTTGCTGATCTGCTTTTCCCTCAACTTAAGCTGTATCTTGAGATAGACGAAGCACACCATGACAGCGATGATGCAAAAAAGGCTGACGGTATTCGTCGGTTAGATATTTTGGAAGCGACCGGATTTATTGAAAAACGCATTCCGACCAATAACCTAACCCTGGATGCCATCAATCAACTCGTTGACGAATTTATCCAGTTCGTCAGGGATAGAAAAGCCCAGCTGGAAATGCAAGGTTTGTTCCTCTCCTGGGACTATGAAGAACGCTATACTGCTCAAAAACATATTGATGCAGGTTTCCTGGAGGCGGGACCTTACGCTGTATTCAGATATCATCGTGATGCTTTACAGTGCTTTGGCTATGGAGATAAAGGCCACCATCAATCAGGAGGCTGGCGATTACCCAAAGCCGCTGTAGAAGCAATAGGGTTGACCGGGGATGTGATGGTTTGGTTTCCACGTTTATACAAGGCAGGAGAATGGGATAATTCACTTTCCATTAATGGCGATCTGATAAGGGAAGAAAGCCTTAATCCTGAGCGTAACTATAAGGAAACATGGTGTTACCGCATCGTAATGGCTCATTCGCGCGATGAACTGAATCGAACGCTATATCGATTTCTGGGGGTTTTCACCCAAGACGAGTCTGAATCAACTGAAGGCGTTAATGTTTTCAAGCGGGTAGATACACGCGTGAAGGTTTTTTCAGGGCAAAAATAGCACCGCGTTTTGTCGCCCATTTTACTTCGTCACAGGTTCACCTCATCTTAAAATGACGTCACACATAGGCAGGCATGTGGGTTCCAATGCCTGCCTTTTTTTATCTGCTGTTCATTTTTCTTCAGGACAATAGCGTGACTCAGTTTGTAAATTTGCGTGGAAAGCGACTGGCTTTCTCAGCCAATGAATCAACTTGCATTCCTCCTGGTGCTTCAGGCCTTATCTACCCGCAAGGGGCAGGGTTTATCATCACCGATGAGCAGGGGGCTGAAAGACTCTTCATCGAACATGACAAAGCCACAGGTATCTCCTGGTTCTTGAAAGTTGGCCGTCGTGGCGTTCGTCGCTGGTTTGAGCCGACTAACGATGAAACGCTCTATCATTTTGGGTTAGATGTTCTCGACTATAGCGCCTCGATCATTCTTGCCGGTCGTGTCCACCAGCAGTGTAAAAAGTACCTATCAATGACAGCCTCGAAATAAATCATCCTCCATTCTGCGTTGAAATTCTGAAAGAAAAGGAGGTCATTTCGATCTCCTTTGCATTCTTTGTCAGCAGTAGTTGCATGAGACAATTAACCCATTCGAAACCATTTAGGAAGAGTCATGGGTAACTTTAAATATTGGTTAAAGCTGGTGGTATACCGCTTCACATTGAGCAACGAAGATCTGGCCCAGTGCCTGGCTGACCGTCAGAGCATGGACGAGTTTCGCCGTAAAGCCTCGGATGTGAAGCAGCGTATGAAACTGCATGAACTCGCCGGGGGGCGTTGCAATGAAGATGGTGGGGAGGGAGTCCCGTTAACATTCCAGGGCGTTACTCTTAAGGCCTATCGTCCTGCCGAACGGACCGCCTTGCTCTCAACAACCTCTAACTCCAACGTTGTTGACCTCAATACCCGCCGAAAGCGCCGTGACCTCACCAATGTTATTTCCCACGCTTCGCCTCAAAAGCGTTGCGGCCAATAACCAACCTTCAAATAAGGGATGTCCAATGTCCAAAATGCGACACGCGAAAGTTAGCACCCGTTCGATCAAATCCATTTTCACCGAAACGTGTAAATCCTTTTTGAGCCCTTACGGTTTGCTCATGTTGATAGTCCCGACCTTTATCGGCGGAGGATTGCTTTCTTTGCTAATGCAGCGGCTTTCTATGGCCGATATCGGCTTTTTTATCCTCCAACCTGTTTTCATCACCTCGCTGGTGATGATGACCCTGACACAACAGAAAATCACGGGCAAAAGACTGCCATTTAAAAATCACATTCGGAACCTGATTGTGACTTTGTTTACTGGCCTTATTGCCACACTCTTGCTGGTATTTGTGCTTTGGTGCCTCAGCCTCTACATGCCGACAGCCAGCGCTGCCGCAAGTAATGCTCAAGTACCAGTACCGTTATCAACCCCTCCAGCCGTTCAGTCCCAGGGGTTCTTTTCATTGTTCCCAGTCTACTTCAACATGTACAGTCTGGTGACGTTCACGACCTTGCTCGTCCTGCCAATGATGATCATGTTCGTGGGGGCTGTAGTGTGTTGTGAAGGGGCGTTGTTCAGCAACTTCAAGGCCGTCGTCTTGGCCGTGTTCCGCAATGTCAGCATCATGATTGCCACTTCCATGCTATCCCTTGCCATGTTCGCACTGTGGTCGTACACGTCACTTAATAGTGACTGGCTGGTTTACACTGCGATCGTGCCCATTGCGCTAATCACTGCGGCTATCCATCGCATTGCCGTGCTGGCTTTACCCGTCGAAATGAAACCGTGAGGTTAACAATGAAAAGTTCTATCGCTATATTCATCGCGGTGCTCTCTCTGGGGTCTATTCCGGCTCAATCTGCACCTTTGCCGAAAGAATCCATAGGCGAAATTGCAGGCTCGCATGGCGCTGTACTCGCCGCAATCGCACAGTGCCGAGCCTACATTGAAAGCCCCAGTTCGCGCGGCAAAGAAATTGCCCGACAAATGCAGCGGGCGTTATCTAAAGCGCTAGGTGCTGAACAGGATTCTGATGAAAGGGCGCAGGCAATGACCGACTATATGCAGGAAACCGTTGAGAAATACACCGGCCAGCTAAAAACTCAGTTCGATGAGATCGGCGCAAGTTCAGATTTTCGTCGCGAGAAATGCGAGCAACTGATTGCCGGGAGCATTGCGCGTGCTGAACAAATAGACATCAAGCACGGGGTTAAATGATGATGTATGTGCTGATCGCGGCTGTCCTGATCTTGGTCCGTTTACTGTATGTTCAGGACAATAAAAACCGCGATTATCAATGGAAAATCACCAATGAAATGATAGTTAAGAGTGACGCTCTTAGTATCGTGATATCACCACATCACATTGGTGCGATGCCTGTATTGATCAGGGCATTGGTGAGAAGCCTTGAACACAACCGTGCTGCGGCCACGGCTTATCTACAACTTAATATTCCAATCAGCCCTGAAGCCAATGTCGCCGCATGTGAACTTCGATACGCGCAGGCCAGCGCTAAGCAAGCCCTATGTCGTGTCATCCTGTTGCTTACTGAATTGGAGAGGAAAGGGCAAATAGTTCGTCGGCTGGTGGACGATTTTCGAGCAACGGATTTGGATGCCGATGATGTCTTTACCGCTTTGGATGAACGCTACCCCTCTGATGAGCAACACACACCATTCATGCGTTTAAGCGATGTAATCCCAGGGCACTGGAACATAGGCGGTCAGCAATGAATAAGTTTCGCATTACCCATACATACGCCACCCGAAAAGATGATTTTTACGCAATAGAAACCATGATGAACTTGCACCAGGTGGATCTGGCTGTTGCTTACCTTCAGTTCATGCACTTCAACCTGCCGACCTTCAATTTCCTCAATGACGGGTTATGTGAATTGGATGTCATCGTGTTAATGCACCGTATATACGGCGCAAATATCATTACTGACCGCACTGCAATCAAGGCAGAGGTTGATCTCTATGTGAACTGGGAACATCAGTTAAGTCGCATTCATAAGACACTTCCTGAGTTACACGAGATAGCAAGGCCCGGCGTAAATGAAGGTATCCTGTTCCACCTGTGGGAAATGGGTAATCGGATCTTGCCGATGCTTAAGCAAACCAACCAGGCCTTGTACGATGAAGCCCTTCTTCAACTGCCACGTATTGATAGAGTGCTCAAAGGAACCTCTGTTGACCCCGCATGGGGCTGGGAATCTTTCGATGGCGAACGATGTGATGGTAATCTATATACCAAGCAGTCAACCCCTGACTTCCTTGTGAGGCTTTTTTGATGAATCGCCTAAGTGAGTTACCAAAAGGCGCTTTTTGGCCGCACTTGCTTGATGCTATTCGGCGCGATGTCTATGCCCAATTTGGTGGTGTTCTGGCCGTCCGGCAAGATGAAGTCAAGCGCGGCGTATCAACACCAGAGCTGGCTGCTACGCTGTTGAACGAGTACGCTTCCGGCCTTTGTATGTCTCTCGACATTGTCGGTGTGGAGCACGATTTACCACGAATGATGGCCGAGGCGGTCCGCAGTATCGACCCTAACTTCATGCTCAACACTACTCGCCGCTGGAAAGGTGCATCGATTATTTATACGGAACAGAAATGAACATTAAAAAATTGTTTGCCGTTAAAAAACCTTGCGCAAATTGTCCGTTCAGAACGACGGGAGGGATCCCGTTGACAGAGGGCCGTCTGGATGACATTAAGCGCACATTGCTTTCTTCTGATCAGGAGGTTTTTTTCTGCCACAAGACAACCTACCAGGGCGGTGCTGAAGACAGAGAGGAAGGGCAGTATCAGTCTTCAGGCCGTGAATCCTATTGTATGGGAGCAATGGCTTGGCTGTATGCAAATAACCAATTAAATCTTACAACCCGATTAGGTCTCCTTCTAGGCAACGTTGCCATTGACGAACTGGAAGTCGCCACAAAGGTCATTAATACCACTGCCCCATAAAAACTACCCTGTTGTGTAGGTTAAACCTGTAAGAATTGGCTATATGCTTTGAGCGTCCTAGCCAAAACAACCATCTCACAGGTTTAACGATGAATTTCTTACATCATGCATCTTCCGCACCGCTATGTAACAGCACTCAGCACGTCTTAGATAAACTAAACATGCATCACAGGGTTGTTCAAATGAGCGATTCCGATGGTGTAATGTCTCTATTCAGTGAACATCCCATTTCTAACAATGTCATCTATCACTCCCTGGGGGAGTGCTCAGACCCAGAGGCTGCATTTTTAAAACTCACGACTCAATTTCTTGAGCTTGAGCAGGCAGGAAAAACTGTTCTGAGCCTAATTCACTCAGACAATCTACCAGCAGTAGCCGCAGCGCTGAATGCCGGACTCAGTCCCAGTGGATTGATAGCGTTTAAAGATCCCAGGGGCGCTGATATCGATATTGTTGAACTGCATTATTCCAGCGCTAAATCTGGTCACGAATCCTTCACTCCATTCCCGCAAGAAGGCCTTACCGATGGCGTGGTAACGCTACGCATTTCAGCCCGACCCGATGGGCATCGTATGTTCCAAGACCACTACGACTCTGTCACTCGTTTTTGGTCTATCTATCCTGACATCCCATTCTCTCAGTTTGATAAAGACTGCCGTCTGGCAGGCCTATATTGGCTACTGGGGGAAAAAATGATGCTGTCTATTTTCGAAAATGAGACACAAGAATTAATTGGTCGGATCAGCCTTCGGCCTGTAGTGCCACCCAAGGTTGGTGATGTTGGCTACGGCGTTTTTTCAGGGTTCAGAGGAAAGGGGTATGCATCTCAGGCCCTGAAATTGCTTTCTGAGTGGCTGATGACTGATGGAGGATTTAATCGCCTTGAATTAGGAGTTAAACCCGAAAATGTGGCCTCCAAAAAAGTCGCGCTCAAGGCAGGCTATGTACATGAAGGAGTCAGTAAACACAGACTAATTAATCAAGATGGCACTTTCAGTGACCAACTAAGTTACGTCAAAACCAAACTCTGAAACACCAACCTTTCAACATAAGAGAATACCATGAAAGAAGATTTCCTTAGCTATATTGCATCGCGTGTAGATGGTGAGTGCGTTGTCAGGGCAAAACGGCTACCAGATAACGTCAGTGCTTTTCGACGTAGAAAAATTAAAGGCATTTTACGTCCAAACTCACTCATAGACCTCCAGCAAATAGTGATAGGTGCAAGTGAGTTTCCTAACACCCGGCTGCATCCTGTCAGCATTGGGTACAACTGGGGCCTGGGCTCTAGGGAGGATGTTGCGGACGGTAGCTACCTTGTTGAGTTACAAAAATTAAATGCAGTACGGAAAATTGATACAGACCAAGGCTGGGCAATTATTGAGCCTGGCGTGACCCAAGGCGAACTGTCTGAGCTGTTAATCGGCACCCAAAAAATGTTGAACATTACAGCATCTTCCGCTCACTCCAGCTTCCTCGGCAATGCCTTGGACAGAGGGGTGGGACTTCGTCATCAACGAACTGAAGACCTTGTCGGCATTGAAGTCCTGTTGCCGACGGGAAAAATCATCCGTGTTGGCTGGTGGCCCGGAAGTGTTGAAACGCCTATATACCCGCATGGTGTAGGCCCCTCATTAGTGCAGTTTTTTACGCAATCTAGTTTTGGTGTTGTTACGGCAGGGGTAATAAAACTACATACCCGCCCTGAAAGTACACATGTAGTCCGATTTAACTTCAGCCGAAAGTTGCTTTCACCAGCAATACAAACATTGAAGAAATGGGTGGCTAACGGCCTGAGTAGCGGCGTATTGAAGATCTATGACACCACGGCCAACTCAACCTATGGCGGTAGTGACGGATTATATACCGTTCACTTGTGTGTGGACGGTCTATCTGACGATGTCTCGCAACGAATCGGTTTGATTAAAAAATTGTGCGAATCTTCGCAGGTATTTACAAATGTGACATCGAATTCGGTAACTGAAGGTAATTATCCTGGGCCTGATGTGATCGCTAATTTGGTTGAAGCTGCCCATGTTGGCGATTCATCCCTAAATGACACTCTGCTTAGAAAAACGCTGGGAGCTAGACACGACAAAGTTGATACAGGTGGCACTGGCTGGATCTTTTTCCTTCCGTTGATTCCTTTCACTGCTGATGCGCTGGAAATGGCCTATCAGCTAATTGATGAAGTTCACAACGAAACCGGAGTTCTTTGCGGGGCTACGATCAACGCCCTTAGTGGTGATGTCATAGACCTGGTTGTCTCAATCGCTTTTAAGAAAAGCGAAAAAGAGTCGGCAGATTCATTGACCGCTTTAAGTAAATTACATGAAAAATTTACGGCGCAAGGATTTATCCCTTACCGGCTAGGTGTTGAACATGCCAAGTGGGCGGATCCAATTACTCCTGGTGTGGGTGAAAGAAGCTTTGTTCGTGAATTAAAGCAATTCATTGACCCCAATAACATTATCAGTAATGACAGATATTTATAGGTGATCGCAATGCACGCAATCTCATTCGAATCATTGTTACTTAATGCAAAAAAGCTGGCAAAGGAAGTTTCAGCTGAAGGTGGTGTACTTGAAGAACAGCGCCGACTACCTCCCCATATTGTTAACAAACTCAGGGAGATTGGCGTATTCAGGATGAATTTCCCATTAGGATGGGGAGGGCTGGAATTAACCTCACCTCAGCAAACCCAGGTTATCGAGCAACTGGCTATTGGTGATGCTGCTGTGGCTTGGTGTGCAATGATCGGCAGTGACTCAGGTATTTACTCAGGCTTTATAGATGAGCCTGTGGCGCGTGATATGTTCACCGTTGACTCGATTACGGCAGGCTGGATACATCCTCAAGGTAAAGCAGAGATAGTGCCTGGTGGATATCGTGTTTCCGGCCGCTGGCGGTTTGGCAGTGGCTTAAGTCATTGCGATATACTCAGCGCAGGGTGTTTCGTTTATCAGGATGGTAATCAGGTCGTTGATCGCCACGGAGCGCCAATTTGGCGGGTTATGATGGCAAAACCTGATGAGTACGAATTACACGATAACTGGCACACGACTGGTCTTGCCGGAAGTGGAAGTCGTGATTATGGTGCCAATAACATGTTCGTTCCCTACGAGCACAGTTTTAGTTTCAATGAGCCTTATCGCAAAGGGCCTTTACACGATGTTCCTGATGCTATCCTGCGCAACATGGCAGGAATACCACTCGGGATGGCGCGTGCTGCTCTGGACTATGCGATCAGCCTTGCTGAGCACAAATACGACCGCTCACTGTCGGTTTCGTGGAAAAAAAGTCCACGAGTGCAGGCGGTTCTTGCACGGTGTGAAATTGAGCTCTATAGCGCACGATGTGCCGTTTATTCATCACTGAATGAGCAATGGGATGGCCTTGTAGGTAAAGAGCCGCTGAGCAACGCTCACCGCATTACAGTTGCCCTGGCAAGGCAACAAGCATTCAAGGTTTCCCGTCAAATCATCTCAACCATTTATGACTTGGTGGGCGGTGCTTCGATATATAAAAACGAAACACCGATGGATAAATGGTTGCGCGACAGTTACACCATGAATCAGCACGCTGTTGCCAGTGAGTCTATTGTTCAGCAGTGTGGACAATTTCTACTAAACAACCATTCAAACAACCTGTTCATTTGATGTTTATTGGCTGGGTCATCCCCAGCCTTTAACGTGAGGCAAAAATGGTAACGGCAACTGTATCAAGCATGAGAGCTCTAAACTCTTACATCTATCGTGTAGTGATTCGACTTGAATCTGAACTAAATTATCAGCCCGGTCAATATGTTCAGGTTATTCTAAATTGCGGCCGATCTGGGTATTTTTCGATAGCTTCTCCCGAAAACTCAGGTGAGGTGATCGAGTTACATATCGCCGACACAAGGAAGCATGATAGTTTTCTCAAAAAACTAAAGGTCGGTGATGACGTTGTTGTTGCCGGGCCTATGGGGAACGCCTGGCTTCGTTCAGACAGCGGTAGGCCTGTCATCGTTCTGGCCTTTGGTTCTGGTTATTCTTATGCTCGCTCTATTTTACTCACTGAAGCAAATAAAGATTCGGAACGAAAGATAAGTTTTTACTGGGGTGTTCAGAATGAAAATGATTTTTATGAAAGAGATATTCTGGAGTCTCTACCTACGCGATTTACAGTGAATTTTCACCTGTTGAATCAAGCGCCAGGCTTCCCGGACATTATGAGTGCTTTGCTTGTGAAGTTATCAAATGCACATGCTTGCCTGGTGGATTACGATGTGTATTTGGTTGGTAAGCGGGATTACTGCTTGTTTGTTAGGGGCGAGATTTGTGAAAAACTCAGCGCGCTGCCCGAGCGGGTGTATGGTGACTCTTTCTGAAGCTATTTCTCCACTTAAAAATAGCCAGAAGTCTTTTTTAACGTAGTTATGGCTTGTCTCATATTGCTAGAATTCAATTTGGTTAGGATATTCTTAACGTGAAATTTTATAGTGTTCTCAGAAATTGATAGAGTCTGAGCGATCTCTTTGTAGGTTTTTCCATGTCCGGACAGTTGCAGCACCTGTAGTTCCCTGCTGCTAAGGATGTGTTGTTCTATTTCAGCCACTTCATTTTTTTTGGTTAACATCATCTCATGTAGGGTTATGATTTTTCTATATATATTATCATTTATTGGATGATGAGGTCGCTGGAGTTCGCTGGATGAATTGTCATTCCAAACACTAAAGGCCACTACGTTATCCATGTGGTCATGCAAAGGTATTGTGTATCCATTCAGTACACCAGGAATGGCATGGTCGGATATCTGAATATTTCTGACATCCTGATATGGTTTGCTACCAGCATCAGCCCAGTGAAAAGGCTGTATACTTTTTTTAGCACATGTCATGATAGGGTCTATGTGATGATATGATAGTTTTTCGTATCTAACCTGCCAGTGTGGTGGAAAGTTCGAGACGATTACGGAACCACCTTTTTTGCTTTTAGGCTGGACCGCATAGGAGAAGCCTTTGCATCCTAGCGCATCTGAAACCTTCAAAATTTGTTCAATAATATCAACGTCATCCAAGCTAAATAACCGTTTCACCGTAACCTCAGAGTACACAGCTATGACTACTCTTAGGATACCCGTCGTTCATTCAAAAATCATCATGATCTATGATAATGAAAGAATTCGTTACTTCTGAAAATTGATTTTTTTAGAATATTCAATTCTAATAAAATGTTCCTAAAAATATTTTGTTAGGTTAAAGTTCCGCGAGAATTTCAATTATGAATAAAAATAAATTTCAACTATGTGACATTTCAGACCAGATCCTATTGTCATTAAATGCAAAACCTCCGCGTAGAATCAGTCTAACCCAACAAGTTGAAAATCGTCTAAAATGCGCCTTAATTCTGGGGTTTCTTGCTCCAGGCCAAAAGATGATCACCAAGGAAATTGCAGAATCTTTAAACATGAGCATTACTCCTGTAAGAGAAGCACTGGTAAGGCTTTCTTCGTATGGAGCGTTACATGTTTCACCTTCCCACGCTTTTTTGGTTCCGGATATTCATCCTGATCGACTTATTGAATTGATGGGCATACGGAAGATGCTAGAACTACCCGCCATCACTCGTTCAATAAATATCATGTCTGACGAAGCGCTTAATTCACTGGTGGAATTGACGCTCGAACTCGAAGCGGCACACTTGTCGGGGGACATTAAAACCGCCGTTCAATTGCATTGGGCGTTGAGACTGCGGATGTTTACGCTTTCTGATTCCCCTGAGCTTATGGCGTTGATTACACAGCTTTGGGTAAGTGTGGGGCCTAGCTTCCACTTCCTCTATGAAACAACTTCCTTAGAGGAATGGCCTAAATATTATTATCCTTTGCGCGATGCTCTTATCAACAGAAATGCAGATCTTATAATTAAGATATTTACGAACTCCATCGACAGTGGTATGAAATTGTATATGGATATTCACGGGGAAGGTTGAGGTGATGCGGTTACTTGAATTCATTCATTACATGTACCGCAACCAAAAAAATAAGCTGCTCATCGCAATATTTATAATCGCCTTAATCATAGTCCGACTTGTTAGTCTGGGTGTTGATGCTACGACATTGCTTGGCTTCATACTTGGCCTTGCCTTTTTAATGTTAATGGGCAGGCAAAAGGCCGTAAGGACAATCGTTATATTGGTTGGTATGCCTTGTATTTTACTCGCTACCATCGCAGGCTATCACCCCCCAGAAGGATATCAGAGCAGCATTTCAGGCTTTGTCGCGGGTGGGTTTATCATGCTTCTGTATCGCGAGTATATTCTTTACCGGAATACCATCACAAAATAGCAACTAGACAATCATTCGCACCTGAATAATAATACTGTATATATTTACAGTTATTCAAAAGGTGGCGTTATGCAATTTTCATTATGTGAATTACCAGCGGGGATAAAACTGCCTTTTTTCGAGGCGCTCATTCCCGCAGGCTTTCCCTCCCCAGCCGCTGATTACGCCAAAAAAAACATAGACTTAAACGAATTATTAATAACACACCCGGCGGGAACCTATTTTTTGAGGGTATCAGGTACATCAATGATCGACGCCAATATTAGCGATGGTGACATTGTTATCGTAGACAGTAGCCTACAGGCGCATGACGGAAACATTATCATCGCTTCCATAGATGGCGAATTTACTATCAAAAAACTCCAAAAAACGCCGTATCCAGCACTTATCCCGATGAACCCAAGTTTTTCTCCAATTCCTATAGCTGATTGGGCTGAGTTCACCGTCTTTGGGGTTGTGACCTACGTTATTCACAAAACGTTATGATGTTTGCTCACTGCGACATTAACAGTTTTTATTGTTCGTGCGAGTCTGCTTTTAACCCGCGCCTCCAGGGCTTACCTATTGTTGTTCTGGCAAATAATGACCATATCGTAATCTCACGTTCAAAGGAGGCAAAGGCGCTGGGTATTAAAATGGGGGCTCTGTACTTTGAAAATGCAAATTTCTTTAAAAAAAACAATGTTCAAGTCTTCTCTTCAAATTACACCTTGTACCAGGATGTATCAGACAGAACTATGTCTGTGTTATCCACTTTTGCAGATGTCATGGAAGTATACTCAATAGACGAGGCCTTTCTGATCGTGCCAGAAAGTAAAAGGTTAGGGGGGTACGAGGAATTTGGCCGGGCCATCCAAAAAGACATTTTGCAAATTGCACATGTTCCTATTGGCGTTGGTTTTGGTCCGACAAAAACACTCGCCAAGCTGGCTAATCATGCGGCAAAGCGCTGGAGCAAAACCGGGGGCGTAGTCGAATTAAGCCAAAAAACCAGACAAAGAAAATTGATGTCATTATTACCGGTTGATGAGATTTGGGGGGTGGGTCGTCGCATTTCTGCCAAGCTGCGTATGATGGGCATTAATACCGCGTTAGAGTTGGCTGATGCTAATATCGCTACGATCCGAAAAACCTTCGGCGTTGTCGTTGAAAGGACGGTTCGTGAGCTCAACGGTGAGTCCTGTATTGAAATAGAAGAAGTGCGAAAAGTTAAAGAGCAAATTATTTCCTCGAAATCTTTTGGCAAAAAAGTTCAATGCTATGACGAAATGCACCAGGCAATTTGTTCCTATGCAGAGAGAGCGAGTGAGAAATTGAGGGCTGAAAAGCAACTGTGTGGCGTCGTCAGTGTATTCCTTGGCACAAGCCATTATTCGCCAGGCCCTTTGTATAGCAATCGGGCTACTGAGCGTCTGGTGTACGCTAGCGCAGACACAAGAGATATCATTAATGCCGCAGTTAAAGCTCTGGGGGCAATTTGGAGGGAAGGGTATCAATACCACCGAGCAGGCGTGATGCTGTCTGATTTTTCCGGTTCAAATGTTACTCAGTTCGACCTTTTTTCCACCGCCAAACCTTTTAAAAGAAGTGAAGAGTTGATGGCTCTATTGGATAACATGAATCGATCTGGAAAATTCAATATTGGCTTTGCTGGAAAAGGATGTGACCCATCCTGGGGAATGACGCGCGGCATGCTGTCTCCGGAATATACAACAAACGTCAATGACCTCCCGATTGCGAAGGTGCGTTGATCGTCAGGAAGGCATTGAAAAGGGTGCTTGCATCACCGAACATGGCAAAAGAAAGAGAAATGTGGGGGAGATAACTCCCCCACAAGACTACTCGTTACAGGAAAGAGTAGCTTGAACCACTGTATTTCCGCTGCTTACACTCAAAGAGCAAAGCCTATCTCGCATTAGCAGAGAGAAACACAAAACCGTAATACATACGGCAATCAGCCTAATAAGGGCAAACTTGGTCATTCCTCTTGACTCCTTTTGTTAAAGGAGGCAGAATCAAATTGCTACGTTTGGAGACTGCCTCGAATTATTGTCATATATAATTCGGGGCTTTCGTCTTTTTGGAACTTGCAAATGCTCGAACCAAAATGATTCAAGCACCCAAATCCATAATAACAGACTTTTACTTCCCACAAACATCTGATCTCATTAATCATCAGTATGACGAATGACCTCACCATCTGCATCTTCACCAGACGGGATATATAAATTTGGAATAATAAAACGGCGGTCCAGTTCTGGCTCTATCTCTGGCGCTTTACTTGTGGTTGCAATGACTATATTTGCAGGTAACAATGGATGCTTTTGAGATATGTATTCCTTTGCGTAACCGACGACTGCGGGATGGTAATCTAAACCAAATCCAGAGAAATTATCAGCCAAAAAATTTGCCCACGGCTTGCCTAAGCCTGGTAATTCTTTGGATTGATTGGAAGTAAATCTGCTAGTGCCTTTTAGGAGGGAATAAACAAAAGCAGCTGGTAAAGCAAACGAACCAACTGAGTGTTCCGGGTCTCCTCCATTAGCACTTGAAGTAAGGCTTACGTCGTATAGTAATATGTTGCTTCCCCATGAGTGGTGTACTATCCTGCCCAATTGATTGAAGTCAAAAGCTGAGTATCCTGTAGGTTCTTGTCTTTCATTTAAATACATTTTTTTTGCTTCGTAGTAAATTACCCCCTCGATGGTCACCTCATTAGATAAGATTACTTTAATAAAAAAAAGTACGTCCCCTGAAGCTGTCTCAGCCTTGCCTTTTTGCTTATATGACTCCCAAACAGTAGATTGGTTTTGCGATTTCCATTTCAATTGCTTCCCTAAGCTACCAATGGCATTCAATGCGTTCGTTGTTATCTGATTTTCATCCCAAGAACCATTTTTATCGGTTCGTAGTGCATTAGCTAAGACATCCTTAATAGATTTATCAGCTTCAATGATCCAGTCGTTTTTGTTTAATTCCGTCATTTAATATCCATATAAAAGTAGGTTAAAAGTGTAAGCTCATTGCTGTGCTTTGCTGTCTAGCGTTGCGT
The DNA here is from genome assembly GCF_033676005.1 of Providencia sp. PROV252. NCBI lineage: Bacteria > Pseudomonadati > Pseudomonadota > Gammaproteobacteria > Enterobacterales > Morganellaceae > Providencia > Providencia sp. PROV252. Next base: position 121,439 of record NZ_CP096295.1, read on the forward strand.
AATAGCCCGCGCCAGGCAGTGTCTCGGAAAGCTTGCGGTAATGAGCTAATCTCTCACGGAAATATTCTCTCAGGTGCTCTGGCTGCTCCTGTTCAACTTGAACATCAAGCACTTGCTTATTTAGTCGCTCTTTATAAGCAACGGCTGAAGCAGCAAGGTCAACATTAACCTTGTCCATTTCTTCTTTAGATAATTCCGCTAAGTTGTGTCCCATGTCGTGCCTTTAATTTAACGTCTAATCCATCGATCATAATATGGTTAAAGTATAAGTCTATGCACATTGAAAGATAACAAGATGCGTTGGCTCTCATTTTCATCTTTCAATTCCATTTCTGACACTTTGAGGTTCGAAATCTCCTCAGGAAACCCAATTGTTAAAATTGTTAACGCGATACATATAATGAGGATTATGTTAAATAAGCCATTGATTTATAAAGGCATTTCGCGATTATAATTTTATGCGTTCCTGCCCTACTCGTCTACTTGCAGGTTAATGCAAAATTACACAATGTTGAGTCACTTCAAAAAAAAGAGAGCAAACGCTCTCTTCTTTTCTTATTATCGAGTAGATATCAGATTAGTTAAACCACTCTGGATTCCTGGCTTTATCCATCACAAAAATCTGTTCAGTGCTCTGCATGACATCGTTCGGTGTCAGCATTAACTCATCGTGGCGCACGATAAATGGCCGAAGTCTCACTAGGCCATTTTTCTGGCTATAGATATTCATGACTGCGTGCATGCGTTCGCCGGGTGAAATCAAAGTGAGCCATTGGCGATAAGCGCCAGTGTTTTTGATGTAATTCACTAACGCAAAGCTGAGCGCGCCAGCATGCTTTTGCGATAATGCTTTTTTCCTACTTTTTTTAATGAGCTGAGCTATTGCCTCCACATGAGCCCCAATGGGCACATCAAGGTTTGTGCGCGCTGAATCAAAGTCCCGCTGTCCAATGGTCACCAAATGCACCTGATCATCTCGGTAGTCCCGCAGATAAAAAACATGGGAGGTAAACGGTGTTGAGTGAATGTGGTCTCCCAACTGCCAGCCAAATGCATTTAAGTTCGCGGCGGAAATCTGTTTATCAATTATTGCAGTCATTCTGAGCTCCTTCTGTACGTTAATACAGAAATGGTAAGCCCGCCCAGTCGCCTGACGAAATCACTTAACCGAGATCATGCGTAATAATTCAAGAAACAATGTCTGGCTTTTGAAATGCCCAATTAGCCAAGAAAGGCATTTATCCAAAGAGGATAAACCAATTTTGTCACAAAGGTTGGATGAAACGGCTAGTTTTATCGGCGCTTTTCAGTTGTGCGCACCATCGAGTGATTTGTTAAATTCTGGTTAATTTGTGCCCACATTGCACATAGGTCATTCATGCTGCATAAACGCGACCCACGGTGGTAAAAATGCAAATTATACTGAGCAAATATATACTTGCTGTAAGCAATGGAAAAATCGTGACAATTTTATCACGCATTTTCGCTTCAAATGTTCATTCGTGGTTTATGCATTTTTTGACCAAAAAAAGACTTCCATCTAATTCTGAAGAATGTATGATTTAAATCAATGCAAACGAATGTGAAGCATTGTATGTCTGGGTGGGGATCCAGTGTGGGGGGTGACTTTTAACGAGTCACCCCCTTTTTTACGGCTTAAACCTCACTCATATTCCATTAGTTTTTATGCATAAATATGCAATTACTAACACGCTGTTAATTGTACCGAAAAGGACAGCAAAACAGGGTGCTTTTCCGTTGACCCTTATTTGGCAAAATCTATACCCTACAGGGAAAAGGTAAGGATTTGATTGACTGGAAAAACAATGAGCGAGAGCAACGAAGCAAAAAGTTACAAGCACATACAATTAATGCAGCGCATTACGAAAATGTCCACGGCTGAAGATTGGGAAAGTGCCCGTACTGAATGGTCATTACAGCAAGTTTTTCGGGCGCAGATAGCTGACCAGTGCTTGTGCGGCCATCAGCCAATCATAAAAATCTGCGTTATCAAAAATAAAACGAACAACAAGGCTGCAAGAGTTGGGAACTGCTGCGTCAATAAATTCATGGCTCTGGGTTCGGATGGCATTTTCAATGCAATTGATCGGATATCAAAAGACGGTACGAAAGCAGCCAGTCGAAAATTGCTTGAAATGGCATTGGCTCAATCCGTGATTACCCCCTGGGAATTTGAGTTTTACCTGAGCAACATCGACAAGCGGAAGCTAACGCAGAAACAACTGAAAACGCGTGAGTCTATCAATGCCAAATTAGCAGACATGGGTGAAGAAAGTCGTGCGCTGGTCTACGGTGCAAGTCACATCCAAACCGCATTCAATCAGAATGTCATCAACCAGTGGGAAAAGGACTTCGCATTGCGGACCTTTCCTATGAAAAAATTAACGGTCAAACAGCACGCGATACGAGCTAACATCCAAACCAAAATGATGCAGGCCGGGATTTCCAAAGCGCTACCGGAAACCACCGCAGAAGCGCAGGCCCTCGCAAAGGTTAGTGCCACCCCCTTCTGTGTCATTTCAGATCCTGAACAACTGGTAGTCAAATTGGCCGAGGCACGGGAAAAGGGCTATATCTCCGCCTGGGAAAAAGACATTTTTGAACGCAAGCATAACACTAAGGGATTCAGCACAATCGCTGAGCGTGCGGCAATCCTGCGTGTCAGAGCGGCTATACAGCGTCTGTTGAATGAGGGCTAATCCGTGAGCCCACATCACCTAACCATTCCACCAGCCCGACCTTCATTAACCGAGATTGCCCAGAAGGCAAGAATTATACTCGACGGGTTACTAGCACACTGCAATGTTTCCTCAACCAAGGGAACCTGTCTATATGCCAGTTTGATGCTGGCCGCAATGTTAACCCGAGGCGGCTATCCGACACGGATCCGTGGAGGTGATGGGTACGCTGACGGAGGGTTATACACATCATCATCTCAGCACGGCCATTATTGGTGTGAAGCAACTGCGGATAATGCTGACTTTATTGTTGACCTGACTGCGGATCAGTTTGGATTTGAGGTCGTGGTTATAAAGCGAGCAAATGCAACTGATTGGCCGAGATACATCCCCGGCTGCCAGGCAACCGTTGACCTGCACGTTAGCTTAAATCTAGAGGGCTAATCCAATGATGCCTTTGAAATTTAAATCAAGCTTTTTGATCGCCATTTTATCCACAAATTCTGTACATAACCCTGTGCAAAATAGGTCACAAAATTTCGATAGTGACTTGCCCTCGGTTAAAATATCAGCACTGTAGTAATCAAATAGGACCTCAACATGACTCAAGAGAACATCGCGTGGTCGATTACTGACGAACTCAAGCTTGTGAAGGGGCTGAAGGATAACTACTCTTTTACAGCCTTATCGTCAGTCATCGGTAAGGATGTGGAAGAAATTCAACGCAAGTGTATCGCGATGGATTTGTACATTGCCACTTGTGAAAACATTGATGACCTCAGCCAGATAACCCTGGTGCCAAATCACCAGGTCGGTATTGCTTGCTTGGGTAAAACTATGTCCGGCATTTATCGCAATCTGACCGAGATGGGATGGGCTCCACAGGTATGGCGTGGAGAGCAATCACTGCGGTCGCCTGAGTGGTGGACATCACGCCCTGCTCTTGCGTTTCGTTATAACGACGATGCTGACGCGCCTGCTCGCCGAACAGTTCACTTGCTCAATAACGGTAAGCCTTGGACTCCAGAGGATGTGGGCATGATGCTGACAGCTCTGTCTCAGCGCCCCAGTAAGGATGCACTAACGCAGGTACTGATGCGCAGCATGTCTAATATTATTCAACAGCTCTCTATCATGGGTTTGGTTCGTGTCGGAACTGCTGAAGACTCAGGGGAGGCCAAGGTCTGGATGTGCGCAACTATCCAGCCACGAGTGCTGTCGAAAATGCGTTATTTTGACGTGCTACCTATGTTGCACAATGGCTGGCTCATTGATGGTTTGCAATTAACAGCCCCAACCTGGTGGTCTGACGCAACCCAGATCACCGACCTGATTCCAGGCTCCTGGCCGCTGAAAGCTTCAGTCACAGAAGCCGATACACCAGTTCGGTGTAATGAGCACATGATGGCCGCTGCAACCTTGTTGAAAGCAGTGAATGCCAAACGACAGGCTATTGATACCGCAGCACCTCAACCCCCTCCTCTGGCTGAAAAAAACGCCACCCCCGCAGCTTCGACACCACCTACATCCACTGAAAAGCGCCAGCCAGCACCTGCTCGTGAAAAAACGCGCAACGGTAAATTATGGTTCGCTGGCAACTATAAATTCCTATTCACTTTACTTGGGGAGCATCATTCGCCAGACGTGATAGCCAAAAAAATGGATCGGACAGCAGGTGCAATCAGCTCACGCATTCAACTCATCGGCCTGACACGTTACATTAAAAGTGAGATTGAAGGTGAGAAAGGAACGGTCTGTATTGTCGATGAAGTTTCCATTGACACGCTACGCAAACAACCTGACTTTGTTAAAGATCAGCTGATAGGTGCTGGCTGGAAAGAGAAAGGAAACTTCCTATACTCACCTGACTGGTGGCTCAAATACCCCCACCAGCTGGGATGATCCAACAAGAAAAGGCAACCACATGGTTGCCTTTTTATTACCGACGTGTCAGTAAAGCTCTCCTGACGTTAGCAACAACACATCACCGACGATCGGCCCTTCCAGGCAAACATGTTCCTCCAGCAAAGTGGTGGCTCGTTGATTCAAACCCAGCTCGCTGTGTTTCGCGTCTTCATTCATGAGAACACGATCATAGACCACACCATTCAACGTGATGCCCTGACTTAGCTGAGAAAACTCAGGGTACCCTTTCAGAACGCTTTGAACGAATACAGGGTCAAGAAGCCCTTGCTCATCAGCCTTGGTGACTGTGGTATCACTCTGGCCGGTTCCTGCTCGGATAATCAATGCCATTAAAACCTCTGCGTTGGTAAGAGCCTTAATTATCTCATGGCACTGTATGGAGCCAGATTTTTTTCCCCCTCGTTTCGCTCTCCTTTTCTGTGTTTTTGTCAGAATGCCCGTGTTTAAATTGGGAACTGCCTACGCTGCCCGAAAGCGTTAAACGCCAGCCGGGTATGGACCCATTTTGACTGGAGAAGAAAAATGCCTAAGCTCGACTTGTTTGATGTGCTGATGATTGGTGGTGGAGTTGCCTTACTGGCTGGTCACTACATTTGGTCAAAATTCTTTAAGAAGCCGGATGATGAGGGAAAGGATTACGCCGAACCTCCGGCTATTATGTCAGCGGCCTCTCAAGCAGAAGAGGAAAACGATCACAACAAGCACTACCATTAATCAAAAGCCCCGGCAAAACCGGGGCTCTTCGTTTCTATGAATTGTGGTTCACGGCTGCGTTCTCAGTTGCTTCAGCAAACGCAGATTTCTATTTGCGAATCCAGACAACGTGATGAGTATCATTGTCATCACAAGTAAAGCACAGTTCAGTATTCGTGATATTCCTGCGATTTCAGCCGACTCCTGATACTTCACTTCAATGCTTGGTTTGGCATCATTAACAATGCTTGGCTCAAGTCGCTGGGCCAATTCATATAATCGATATGCCAACTCGCTATCCACAAAATAATTATCCCTCAAAATGCGAACACTGAGGGCTGCGACTCGGCTCGCTTTATCCAGAAGCTTGTTAGCTTCCTTCTCGTCAGAAGTGTTCTGCGCGGCCACAGCCAGAGCCTGAACCAATGCCACGCTTATGGACATCGCACGACGAGCGTCACCCGCAGCATAGCCTGAACGTATTTCACCTTCAAAAGCGGTAACCGCATTTGTATCATTGCTCCCCTTTTCCATCGCATCCTTCAGGATAAGGCCAACCCCTGGGTATTCTGTCGTGATCGCGCTCAGTAATTCATTAACCTCACCGGCAGGAATAAGTATTTCAGTCCGTACCGAAGTGGCGCTAGGTAACGATTTTGGTTCATCATGCGTCAGGATTATTGTTGAAAAAATGACACCGGCGACAGGCGCAATGATGATGAGGTACGATGCTTCTGACTGCATTATCGCAATCCCTACCACGACAACGGCCAATGCAACTAAAAATGGAATACTATACGAAAGGTATTTTTCAATAACCCCGCCGATTGTGACAAATCCCCCTTCTATCGACGCCCCTGAACCGAGAGACAAATTAACAGGTTTATTGATCGCCATAGCATGGAGTGTATCCAGTTCAAACTGTTGCATCCAACTGAATATCCAGACGAAACCCGCAAGCAGCAACAGGATGCAACCCGTCAAAAACAATCGATTTCGCTTGTGTTGAATACGTTTTTCAGTCGAGACAATATCTGGTTCTGTCTTAACCATTCCCCCCTCCGGACACTAAACGTTAAATGAGATGGCCGAATAACTCGGCCTATGATGTAACTGCTAAATTATTCCGCCAGTTCCAAAAGCAGTTCACGGCGGTGCTTCTGCCAGGCGTCTGTACGTTCAGATAGGCGAGCGTAGTGGCCTTCGCTTTCACGTTGGATCCGTTTAATCTCGCGCGCGGCACCGCCGATGGTGTTTGAAATGTGCTCCAATGTTGACTCATCATACACCGGGCGATGTCCTTCCCGTGCAATTCGGATGGAGCTCTCGCTGACCAAGTCTGCCTGGTGTCTCGCCTGCGCATTAACGACATCGCCCACTGCCTGAACCAGCTTTGAACGGTTGTTACTTTGTGTGGCCTGATCCACCAGCAAGTGAGCGCGTTTGGCAGATGGGAGTGTTACACGCTTGATGGTTTCAAACTGGTCAAGCATGTTGAGGTTATTTCGCTGCATCATTCGGATCATGGTCAAATCCTCAAAGCATTTCTGCTGCGTCATGATGATATCTACTTTGCGTTTTTTCAGTACGGCCAGCTGGTGGTCGATATTACTGACTTCCAAAGCAAGCAAATTGTTTTCTGGGTCGCTCTTCAATGCCTTGCGGCGCTGTTTCAGGGTGGCTTCAATATGCTCTATCGCGAAACCTGCGGCCACAATATTAATGCCCGACTCATGCACTTCGGCCAGCACTTCCTCATACAAAATGTCGAGGTTATTGTTGTGACCAATGAGATCAGTCGAGATGCTGGTGATGTCTTCCGTCAGTAAGCTGACTTGGTTTTTAACGTTGTCAAAACGGTCATTCGCCCGATGAGCGAGTCGAAGTGCGCGCGTCGCGTAGTACCCGAGCACTGGGATTTTCAGTAACAGCTGCTGCACCTTGCCAGGCTGTACAGACGTACTGATATCGCGAGCAAGTTCAACGATTTCATTCAGCCGCTTGCCGTCCTTGCCTTGGTTATAGACATGAACGTTTTCCAACAGCTTATCCAGATAGGCACCATCGGGTGATTTGCTGCGGCCAAAGTTATGTGCGCTCCTTGGATCGCCCAGCACAAGGGTGTTTGCGACGGCAGCGACCTGATCGCGCTGAGCTGGGGTGACGGCAAACTTTTCAGACTCTTTGTTCAAAATAATCTGATCAGCGGTGACAGTGATTGTGTTGGTCATATCAGCTACCCTTTTTAACGTTATCGTTGCGTTTGTTTACCAACGTTCGAAAACGCTGTTCGACTTGCGGATCTATCTCGATATTGGCCGCTCCACTTCGCAGTTGTTTTATTTGGTGATGCCAGATAGGGATTGCACTTTTCACAACCGCATCCAGAAGGTCTACCTCTGTTGCGGCAGAGTGCAGCAACATCCCTACCTGAACCTTATTCATTTCTGAAGAGGCTTTGGTGACTTCCAGATTAAGGATGCGTTGAGCTAAGCGGGTCAGTCCGTACTCCAACTGATCTGATAGCCCCTCCCCACTTTCACGATATTGGGCTATAAATGCCCGGCCTTCTTGGATGTAAGCGTCCAAAGCTTCAATGTCACGCGTATAGATTTGCTCAAGCGCCAACAAGATATGCACGCCTTTTTGCGCCTGCTCCAGTATCAATGGGGCTTGTGCCACCAGCCGATCGACACGACGACAATTCATGGTGAACTCAATCATGCGTGTTTCTTTTGACCCCGTCAGGGCATCCCAGATGCGGGACAGGAATCCCGTCTTGCGCTTGAAGTACACCGCAGGGTCACAAGCCTCAAGGTGCTTTACCAAGAGTGCGCTTGTTTCGCTGATTTTCGTATCTTCAGATCCCGATTTCATGGCTTCTTCCAGCGTCATTTTGTTACCGTTGAAATCAAGGATGTCATCGGAATGGGACAGTAATTTGGGACCAAAGCTAACAACGCCTATCGCGTCATTGACGAACGCGGGTAATTGCCGAGCAATCAGGCTGGTGGACATGCGCACTCCTAAAGAACAATAGAATCTACCTTCAAGCTATCACGACAAATTTGCTGACAAAGAAAATGAGGTCAATTTTTATCAGTAATAAGCCCCCTTTTTTTCGTCTTCGTTTTGTCGATGAAAAAACTCAGTCACCGGTTAGGTGTTCGGTATCCTGTCCGCATCCATAAACAGGAGGAAGCTATGCTCCGATTCGTACCATTGATGATCTTGACTGGCCGCCTACGGCTCAACCGCGTATTCACGTTACTGACTGACGGTGCTGTTTCTGTTGCCTTTTGGTTCTGTTTATCGGGGGAATTAACTTGGATTGTCCCAGTCGGTTTGCTGGCTCTTTTCTTACTGGTTTTTGCGGTGATCGGGTATCGCTGTTATTACCTGCCGGTAAAAACGAATCGGGTAATCCGTGTACGCTTTAGTCGTGATGACCAATTCGTCAACTTGTCCCTCATAATCATGGAAGGAGGCGAAGAAATAGAGTATCCATTGGCCGTAAAAATGGCGCAAGGTAGCGCATATCACTTCTACCTGTTGTCAATTTACATACGCCTGGCTGATTCACTCACTCGTTACGCGCGTTCTTTGAAGGCGGTGCATTCATGAATGGGCTCGGTATTTTATTTGTCGGGCTGGTGGCAGTTTTGGGCCGAGATGTCATCAAACGCCGAAAACCGCAACCCTGGCTTGTGATCGCCCTTGCCTTGTCCGTGACGTTGTTTGTCAGTGATCGGTGGATAGGCTCAATCTACAGCGTCCCTACGGGCTCCATGCAGCCCACCTATAAAGTAGGTGACTATGTTACGGCGGTCAGGCTGGGGGAATTGCTGGACGATGGCCGATTAATGCGCGGCGATGTAGCTGTGTTCAAGGCTCCTTCAGTACCTCGCACGCTTTATACAAAGCGCATTATCGGCATTCCCGGTGATGTGGTTGAATTTGACACAGACAAAACGTATCGAGTCAATGGTAGGGTACTGGGGCAAAAAACCGAAGAAAAAGGTGGTTTCCTTGTGTTCTCGGCCTGTGATGAGCGCACTGGTAAACCGTACAGATTTGTGATCGATACACACGCTGCTTATGTACCAACAAAAGGTCGCTGGGTTATTCCTGAAGGCTATTACTTTATGGCCGGGGACAACCGTGATCACTCATGGGATAGTCGTTACTGGGAAAACCCACCTGGCACACCAAAGCCTTTGCGAGGATTGGTCCCGCATGACCGGATTCATGCCCGTGTCATACACACATTGTTCAATTTTAATCCGTTCAACAATTACGATGCGCTCGACGTACAAATGGCAGTGATCCGCCAAGGTGCAGATGGTGCGCGAAAATGATGATTGAAATCTTCTACCAGACAAAATCACCTGAAATGGTGGCTGAATTCGCTCGTGCCGTAGAAGCCTACAATGAGTGGAGAGCTCAGACTCTGGCTGTCTGTGAACGGCTTGGGTTCATCAACTTTTCAGGACCAGACTTCTGCGTACCTGAATATTTTTTCCGCTCACGTTATGAACACATCCAAAAAGTGACCGGCTTTAAGTTGGCCGGGGATGATTCCCTTTTGGCTGAGACTGATCACATTCCCTATGCCTTGCGTCATGACAACCCTGCTGGTGAGGCTGTCTCTCGTGAGCTAATGCAATTAGCTGTAAATGCTTTGACTGCGCTAGGTGTTGATTGTGCGCTATACGGTGAGCCTGGTGCAATGGGATATCAACGCGCTATCTGCATGATGCTGGGCATTAATCAGCGCGTCACGGCAGGGGCTGTCATTGGTTTTTCCCAAATATGGGCAATATCTGACGAGCAAGGAAACTTCTCTCTCGTTTGCTCCATTCCCGTGAATGCCCGTGAAGATACCATGACCTATGAACTACCGGATATGCCTGAAGGCTGGGAGGATATATCGGCTCAGCAGGTAATCCACTTATTCAATAACCACAATTCCATCGTCATGAAGGAGTAATGCAATGAAATATCTGTCAGTTTTGATGGTTCTAATCCTTGGGGGGTGCGCTAACGTCGGGCCGGGAAAGCCGATGCCTGTGACACCTCTGTCAGCCCCAGCGCAACAGAAAGCGCCGAGCAAAGAGGTGACGACGGATCCAGTGACGGAGCTGGATGCACTACAAGTCTTATTTAACGAAGGGCTCGCTGAGGATGCTCAGTATGAAAGCGCCCGATTTATTGAGGGGAGCAACCAAACCATGATTATCGCGTCTGTCCTAAATGTCCCCTGCCAAATGGTTTTTCGGTTTGTTGAAGCAACGAACGGGGATTTTTGGATCCCCAACCAAATCGCATGCGATAACCAGGATGCTATGGCTGGGTACGTGCCTGCGGCCGAAACTGGAGTGATTTCGTCAGCGGATCTGCCGATGATAAACTCGGCACATTCAAATGACTAAGCTACTTTGTTGAGGTTTATATGGTTTTGCGTGTGGTGAACTACGTTTTAATGTTAATGATAGCTGGTGTTTATGCCCTGGCTGTATATGCCAGTAAGAATGAGGCCGAGCTCTTCCACATTATCGGTGTTGGAAACATGGCTTTGTTCTGTGCCGCTGTATTTTTGCTGGCCCGCAAAGAAATTTACTACATCTGGGCAACGTATGTCTTATCACTAGTGGTTTACTATGCTGTCATTTCACCATACCTACCTCTCATCCCTGAAATTGTCGTTTACGGCACGCCATCCGTAGTGGGGTTGATTGCCGTTTACGACATCGTGATTCTAAATTCCAATGAGCTGTCGGTGAGGGCCAAGGCTCGCCGGGCTTGGCCTAAAAAACGAAAATAGGTGCAGTAAATGTCGAAAGGAAAGAAACGTCAGGTTACACCCGAAAAGGCAATGCGGATCCGCTTCTATGGTATGTCGGGCCTGATTATAGTGCTCAATACGATTTTTGCGGGGAGCTCGAAAATTCAGCTGATTTCCTTTCTGCTGACGTTGTCCATTTTCCTGTTTTTCACGTTCTCTGGGCGGGTTGTTGTCGGAACGTGGTTCAGAAAAGAAAATTGGCGCACTTTAAATGCCCCTCAGACCACATTGCTATTTCGTGTCTATATCGGGCTTCCAATCGCGGCAATCACGGTCCTTCTCTATGCTTATGGGTATCAAGGTGCCATCAGCCAGGCGATTGTCGATGTGTTGTTCCCGCCCGGTGAGAAGGTTGAAGACAAAATGGTCTCTGTCATGAACCTGCTCCATGCCAAACTACCGCTGCTAGTGGGTGCTTTCCTTTTCTATATCGGCTTGTGTTTCTTTGTTGGGACGGTCGTTAAATATCTTCAGTTATCGGCTTCAGGGCGTGCGCTTGGCAAGCTAAAAGGAGTCGTCAATGCACGTCAGGTCTTAGAGCGAATGACGTGGGATCAGTTCGAAAAAGTGGTTTGCAAGTTCTTCGAAACTAAAGGCTATCGCGCCCGTGTTACTCAGGCTGGCGCTGACGGTGGTGTGGATGTTGAGCTTCAGGGTTTCGGCCACCGGGAAATGGTGCAATGCAAACACTGGAAAACAAACCGTGTCGGTGTTGCTATTGTCCGCGAAATTTACGGTGTGGTGCTCGCAGACGGCTTTCACCGTGGATTCATTATTACGTCAGGCCTGTTTACCGATGAAGCATGGAAGTTCGCTCAACGCGAAAATGTGAAAGGAAAGGTTATTTTACTCGACGGTACACAACTGATCGAAATGATTAAAGGGAATGGAGAGTTAGAACAGAATCCCCCTAAGTCCCAAGCAACCACTCAATCCATTGATGCGAAAGAGCCGTTGTGCCCGGTATGCGGCGGAAAGATGGTTCTTCGAAAATCTGGCAAGTCAGCATTCTTTGGTTGCTCCCTATTCCCAGACTGTCGTGGTACCCGCGAACTGTAGTCGTTCACCTTTTCTTTCATGGAGCGCCGTTTAGTCGGCGTTCTTTTTTTATATCCACTCCATCTGAAAAGGGAAGCAAAACGCAGACCTTTTCGCCCTTCTGAATTTCGGCAGCGGAAGCAATGCCGTTATAATCACCAAGCAATCCAACCAGGCAGTGAGGGTAACACTGTTGGTCATGGGCTCCGTTCTGCGGGGTTTGTTAAATAGGCTGAACTGCGACGGGGTAAACATAACGAACGTTGCAGTGATCGGTAATGTGCATGAATGAATTTGAGGGGAAATAGATGACTGAGAAACGCGGCACTGGCGCTGAATACGGTCAGGAAATTTTGCGTGAACGCTCTGCGGAAGCGGACACGCCTGAACCAACGAAGAAAGTATCGAAGAAGACGGTGCTTTCCGTGATCGTAGCGGCCATTATCGCAGGGGGTGCGATGACGGCTGTTATTTTAACGAGCGATAAAACTCCGGCTGAGAAAGTCGAAGCTATGTCGGTTAATATCGGTAACGACGGTGTTGCGCTGACTGATAAAGTCAAAGAGGACATTGAGAACAGCGGCACTCAAGCTCATGAGTCTGAACTGACTAATGCCGAAGCCGTAACAACTGATAGCAAAAACGAGCCGCAAACGCCCGCGTTGGAAATTGCCGAACTGAAGAAGAACAGTTTGCCTGAAACTAAAACTCCGGTTGAAGCCGAAGTGGTTGAGCCTGTTATGCCTACGGCAGAAATCCTTCCGGCTGAAGATGTCGTTAAGGCAGAGCAATCTGCTCCAATTGCGGCCAGCAATGAGCGGGAGTATGACCCGGCCAAGTTTGGGATCGCTGAGGAAAATTCACCTGAAGCCGACGTTTCCCCTTCACTGGGCGGTGACGTAAAAGCGGCCCCAGTGGCTGAAGAGCAAGCGAAGGCTGAACTGCCAGCGCCTGAGCCAGTACCAACTCCTGTACCAACTCAGGCGGCTGAGCCTGCACCAGCAGGCTCACCAGAACCTATCCGACCGGAGCGCGTTGAGCTCCCCGCTACTAATCAGTTCGCTCAACCTATGACGATGACGGGTTCGGATCTGAACTACACAGGTTCGGCGTTGAAAGTTGAGTATAAAGCTCAACAACAGGATACCGTTTATCTCTACAGCACGTTTGCTGCCAAAATCTTCCTGCTACCAACGGATAAGGGTGAGAACATAAGTGCCTACCTGTCAGACGAGAAAGGTTGGCAACTGAAATTGCTGCCTGGCGGTATTCTCCGTGTCCAGCGCAGTGAAAATAAGGCCTCCTGGTCGCAAGCAACGGATCTGTTTATCGTTGCAGGCAAGCGAACCTATTCACTGATTCTCCAAGGTGTTGGTGAGCCGGGCCAGCGGACTGACTCCCTTCGTTACATTTCGGCGGAGCCTGAACAAAAGCCGAAATCAAAAAAGTAAGATCAATGGGACAGGCGTATCCTTGATACGCCTTTTTTATCGGAGTAAATATGATAAGCCCTCTTATTGATGGAATCCGTCTCATTGCGACAAGCTACTGTATCAGCATTCCTCACGCCGAATGGACACCACAACATTCATACCTAGTTTGTCGTGCGCTTCTTCAGCGGGGTGTTTTCGGTGGTAAGGCAATGTTGGGAACTCGGCTAACGCGACATAAAGAGGCGGTTAACGATGGTGATCACGGCGTTTTTTCAATATCTCATACGCAGTATGGCTGGTTAGTCCTGGAGGATGGCACCATTCTTGACCCGGTTGGTTGCCTGCAAAATACCGATGACAGTGGTGAGCCACAGTACCGTATTGAGTATGATTCGGCCTGCTATATTGACGGCATCGACCCTATGACCTGCGATCGAAGTGAGTTACCAAAGCACTTCAGTGAAGATGAAATTTATCGAGTTAAGCGCGGCGTAATGCGTGAGATTTGTTCCCGCGCGCTGGGCTATACGTTGCAGGTTGAAGGCTTAACAATGGCAGAGGTGGTGTTTCTTCTGAATCAGCCGCTAAGTGTGTTTGGTGGGCACTCCCGCATGCTCTATGAGCACTTTATGGGGTTGGGTCTGAGTCGTGTGATGCCTATTTCCAAGGTGAATGTCATCAACCCTACCCTGGCGAAAAAGCTATGGGAGGTGTTCTTTGTCGATACTAACGAGAGCGAGCTCACCGCCATTTTGCGTTGAACAAAAAAACCACTCGATATATAGAGTGGTTTTCAGTTCGCTAACTTGACACTTCCAACTTAATAGCTCATCTCCGGCTCGGTCCCGCCTGCCCAACGGCGTTCCCAATGCTCCAGATAAACCTCAGCCACTTCTGGTAAATTATACAACACGATCGCATTTTCACTGTTTCGCTTATTCGCACTATCGCTGTAGTTGAAAGATCCAGTTTCCACCGTTTGCCGGTCAACCACGATGAACTTGTCGTGCATGATGGCATATCGCCCGTTGGTTCGGATTGGGATCTTAGCCAGTCTTACCGTATTCATCGCTGATATAGAGTGCTTGCTCTTATTGCCTTTCTCATCCACCACAATCTTGACATCAATACCACGCTTCTTTGCTGCCACCAGCTCTTTCACGATATCTCTCGATGTAAAGGAATATGCGGCCAGGCGGAGCTCTGACTTTGCCGAGCGGATAGCATTGATGATCGCCTTCTGGGCTGACCCTTCTGGCGAGAAGCCAATTACGATTTGCGTTTGGTGGTTTATCTGCGCGCCTTTCTGTGCGCGTGGAGGGATTTGTTCGCTTTGTTCTTGGCTACTACCCAGACCGTTAAGCAGATCGTCAAATTTAAACGCGAATGCGTTTTGGGCTGATAACGAGAGAGTGAAAGCCAAGGAACTGACCAAAAGCTTTTTCTTGAGATCCATGAGTCACCATTTTAGAAGTTTGTAATTGCACTAACCATTACAACACAGGGAAAACAAGCAACAAAACGTTTAGCCATGCGATTTGTTCACCTTTTTTCTACATGCAGAAAACTCAATAAATCAGATTTTTATCCATTACATCTAACCATTTCCCTTTTTGCATCAAAAAGTCACCTTATTTCTCATGTTTCAAGGTATTTCTGTCAGGCTTTTTTAATGAATCAGGTATTCGGTATCTGTATATTTATCTGCGTTCCCTGCTGAAACCCGTTAAATAGTCAGGTGAACATCCAAAAACTGAAATTTAACTCAAGAAAGGATGTTAACGATGAAAACTATCTCCGCCCGTAACCTGAAATCTGTTCTGGCTGCTTCCGCTGTTCTGGCTCTGGGCGTGACCGCCGTTTACGCGAAAGGTACCGAGCAAACTGGTTTTAGCGAAGTGTGGGCCACAATCACTTCCTACATGCAGGGTTCTCTGGGCCGCGTGCTGGTGGGTCTGATCGTCATCGTCGGCGTTGCTGCTGCGGTTGTTCGCCAGTCCCTGATGACCTTCGCGGTCGCTGTTGGTGCGGCCATCGGCCTGTACTACGCGCCGGATATCATCAACGGCATGATGACTTCCACCAGCGCCGTAACGACCGCCCTGCCAGCTGGCATCTAATTCAGCGGCTACGGCCAGCATCAAGAAAACCCGACTTCGGTCGGGTTTTTGCTTTGTAGCGCAAATTACAGCGAGCTTTGTAGGTCTGCGACAAATGGCTTAATATCACGTTCAAACACTTCAGAAATGACTTCTGATACTGCTTTTACCCTAGCGAGTTCAGCGGCATCTTTATGTACGACTTTCCACACTTCATATTTTTTCTTTCTGGCCTTATCCGGCCATATTCGAATTAACTCAGGATACCGTTGCTCTTGGTAGCATGGCAGTTCCCCTAAAGCCATTCCCGAACGCACAAAGGTTGTGAGTAAGAAGCTTGATGTCAGCCTGGCTACAACCCGCGCATCTCGGCGAGATTCACCTACCATCGTATCAGGTACAGGGCTGCTGAATTTATTGTCGTATAAAGCGATATCATGGTTAGCAAGGTGCTGGCCGAGTTCTGGTGGGCCAAACTTATCAAGGTATGTCTGGGTTGCGTATAGGCCGACATCCCAGCTCCCTAGCCTTTTAGCAATTAGATCTGGTGCCGCAGGTCTTTGGATTCGCACGGCAATTTCAGCTTCACCACGCGACATATCTGCCATCTGTGCGCCAAGTTTCATGGTGACATTAATATTGGGGTAGCGATCTCTCAATATCTTAACTGCTGACATTAGGAATTCGACTGCAAGCCTGTCTGTAGTAGCTATTGATACGTCACCGGAGAATTCACCATTAGATCCTTCACTCAAGCGCAGAAAGGAAACAGAGTTACGCTCCATTTCCTGGGCGATACCTAACACTCTTTCTGCCACTTCAGTAGGAACTAATCCATCTGGCGTGCGGTAAAACAGTTTAGCACCGAGTTGTTTTTCTAAATTTGTTAGCCTTCGACTTACCGTGGTCTGATCCATCGACAAACGAATCGATGCCCCCCTCAAGGAATTGGTTCGAAAAGCAGCAAGGAAAACTTTGACGTCGTCCCATCCCGATAAATACATGCATCCTCCCCATGCAAAATTGCAGCCTAGGATTGTATTTTTGCAATTTACTTTTTTGAAGTAAACAAAAAGGGAGGCGCATTAAAAATGCAACCTCCCTTTTTGGTCTGAAATGCTGGTGATTAGATAATTTGACCAACCCACAAAAAATACCACAAAGAAGCATAGCCAAGCACCCAGGCCCCTACTAAAGCACGAAATCGGCGCTGATATGCACTACGTGTTTTATGCTTGAACATCTGCTGGGCGATGATGCAACCCGGCCAACCACCGAGAAAGGCCAGCGCATCAAGCGTTAATTCCTCTACTCGCGGGCCTCTCTCGATAGCCTGTTGCTTGTCCTTACGATACACGTAAATCGAAATGAGGCTCCAGGCAATCATCCACAGCACCGAGTATGCGTAAAACATCATTTATTCCTCTCATCAATATTCGTGGAGAGATAATCCCGAAGGTTTGTCATCGCAAGCGTAGTGCGATCTTCCACTTCCTCAGCTGTATCAAAGAACTTCGCCAGTTTACGATTGGCCTTTCTTAGTGCTTTTGTTGCTATATCCTGCTGCACCAGAAACGCCTCACTGCGCTGCTCATCCAGACTTTGAATGGTTAGTTCGTTTAACTGCATTGTGGCATCCTGCACGGCCTTTTGCAGTTGCTTTTTCTTTTGTGCCTGCCGGTCAGACTCACGAAGGGCGCGCGTGCTCTTCATATACAGCGTGCGTAACGTTTTAACAAGGCTATCTGGGCTAATGGGCTCGCTATTTAAGGGTTCTTCATCGGGATTCTTCATGCACTTATGGCCTGTTGTTGTGGGGATTTCTAAACCGGTAACCACTACCGAGTTTTACGATAATACCTCCCCAAATTTATCGTCTCTATGAGACACCGAATGAATCCACTAGTCAGCCTTTTTTGTCCCCGATCCGCTCTCCTTTTTTGTGCCAACTCGGTTGTATAAATCGTACCATTTATGTCCATTTCAACCGACAGGAAGGCTCATGGCAGCAACTGACGAGCAACAGAGGATTATCGACTACAAGGCTGAGCCCGGATCGATGGTTTGCGTGCAGGCCTATGCAGGCTCGGGCAAAACATTCACACTAAAGGTCTATGCCGACACGCATAAAGACAAGAAGATGCTTTACTTGGTCTTCAATAAGTCTATCCGTGAAGAGGCGGAGAAAAAATTCCCTAAAAACGTGGAGTGCAAAACCTCTCATGCGCTGGCCGCTGCACGCTTTAAGCATTATCGCCATAAAACAAAGTTGAATATTCAGGTTAAAGAGTACCGCGATCTGATGGAGGAAGAGGATTGGCGCGTGGTCAAACTGGCTATCAATGGCCTTTCACACTTTATGAACTCAGCTGACTATGAAATTAACACGACCCACGTATTAAAAGATCTCGGCAACATTGACAAAATCCCACCTTCACGCGTGGATTCGGCATTGCGCGCAGCGCGTCGGATCTGGAAGCAACAAATCGATCAGGAATCTGACGTGCCTTGCACGAATAACACGTTACTGAAGCTTTATCAGATGTCTAACCCTGCATTGGATTCGGTCTATGACATTATCCTGTTCGATGAAGCTCAGGACGCCAACCCCGTGACACTCGATATTGTGCTCAATAACAAGTGTACGAAGTTATTTGTCGGCGATAAGCATCAAATGATTAACCGCTGGCGTGGTGCAGAGAATGCGCTGGACGTTGTTGAAGAAAAAGGCGCGTCAGTCCTCAGGCTGACAAAGTCTTTCCGCTTTGGCCCAATGGTTGCAGCTCTTGCCAATGTGGTCTTATCCATGATTGGCGAAACCCACCCACTTGTAGGGTTGGGTAAGCTGGATGAAGTTTGTCAGCCTCATGAAATCGCCGAACATGGCTTCCATGCTGTTATCTCACGAACGTACATGGGAGTCATTTCTTCTGCCTATGAGGCT
The DNA here is from genome assembly GCF_033676005.1 of Providencia sp. PROV252. Taxonomy (NCBI): domain Bacteria; kingdom Pseudomonadati; phylum Pseudomonadota; class Gammaproteobacteria; order Enterobacterales; family Morganellaceae; genus Providencia; species Providencia sp. PROV252. The sequence continues at coordinate 140,116 of NZ_CP096295.1, forward strand.
ATCCTGATGGGGAAGCGTGTCATGTGGAATGGTGGTATCGGTAAGTACAATCTGGGGGAGTTGCTTGATCTTCACGCCATGAAAACAAGTAACTATGAAGCTATTAAAAACCCTCGGGTGCTGACAGATTACGGTAACTGGGCCAACTTCCAGGAGATTGCCGAAACGACCAAAGACACGAACATGATGCGGGCTATCAGGTTGATGGAAAACTACGTTGATATCCCCGGCATGGTCGATACGATGCGCCTGAATGAGGCTCGTACCCACAAAGATGCTGATCTTATTATCACCACGGCTCACACATCCAAGGGCATGGAATGGGATAACGTTATCCTCAATGATGATTACCCAAGCATTATTGAAGCTTTGATGATGAAGAAATCGAAACAAAGCATTATTGATGAGATGAACCTGCTTTATGTCGCGATTACCCGCACACAGAGCCGCATCAACATTAATGGCTCAATGATGGAGCTGCTGGAACAATATAACCATAGGCGAGAACGAAACGAATCCATCATTATCGTGTAAAGAAAAGGCCCGTAATGGGCCTTTATTCAATAAGACTAAGGTCTTGATCGGATGATATCTTTTCTGCCTTCACTATTGGTTTTATTAATATCTATCTCTGGGAATTTATTTTTTAAATTCTCTATTAAAGAAGCCAATTCCATTTGCAATGACATTGAAAGCGAGCCAATAACATCCCAAGCCATCTGAGCATCGCTGCTTTCGTACCTTTTTCTCCCTGGAAATATATAATCAAGTCCATTCTGGTGATGATCATAAAAAAACTGACCAGCTTCAACTAATTGACTCCAGTTTTCATAAATATTGTTCAGTATTTTGAAAGTTGTAGTGTCATACAAATAAAATGCACTTGACTTGAATATCGCTCTAAATGATTCCCAGCAGGTTGAGCCATCAAAATACATTATGTTAGGCAATGCCTCAAAATAATAATCAAGTATATTTGTATCGAGATAATTCATTAAACCGGTCAGGGTATTAATATCACTCTGGCGCTTGATTTTTTCTGTTATGGCTGGGTCAGATTCATTAGGGTATGCAGGGTTATTAGAGGTGATCAATTCAATGGCGAATATAAGTAACTTTTCTAGGTTTTTCTTTCCGTCATCTCTATTCGAATTATATAGTGAAACCCTCTGCTTATTGATGTCAAATGGTAGGTCTTTGGGGCCATGCCCTTCGCTACTATTCAACAAAGTAATTATTCGCCCCCAACCTATTTTTGCAACTGCAAAACCCAGTTCAAACATAACGTTAGGATTTGGAAATTCATTTTTAGGTGTCCCATTTTGAGGTATCACTGTCACATCGCTAATCACGATTTGTGATGCCGATATTTTAGCCAATATAGTTGCTAAAATGTCAGGACTTCCTGATGAGTAATCCGTGGCTTGATCCCATTCATATATGAATGTTGATTGTTTTTCATTCAGATGCGTCACTGCTTTTGTTAAAGCATCACGAATATAGAACCTATTTTTGCGTTCGTCATAGCTTGATTGCCAAGAATAGAAAATCTTGACTTTTTCCTTTTCGCCTTCCATTCATTCCACTTATAATTAATGTTTTAATGACTAATTATATCAACATTTAAGACGATTTGAGACGGAAGATTTTAATAACCTTTAGAATAAATCAATGGCTTTTCTGGGATACTCAATGAACATTAAAAAATGCCCGGCGAAACCGGGCATCAACATTTATTTTTTGGCCTGTGCCGGTGCGGGAGCTTTCTCTAAACCACCTTTCACCATTCGCTCAATGACGTCAACGAAGCCTGCGAATGGTCTCGCGCCGACAATGCTTTCACGTTCACCGGTTTTGTTGTCGATCACGATGGTAGTTGGCGTCCCGTTTACGCCGTCTTTGGTACCGGCATCCATATCACGCTTGATGCGCTGGATGATTTTCGGATCCTGCATACAGGTGTCAAACGCTGCTTTATCCAGCTCAAACAATGCAGGGATGCCTGCGCTGTCTTCAAAGCCTTTGCCATTGCCCTGCGTGTGCTCAAACCAGTAGTTGGTCGCACCCCAGAAGCCTTTCGGTCCTTTTTGCTCTGCCACGCACTCTGCTGTCATTGCCGCTTTGGTTGCCATTGGCTCATGAAAAGCCAGGTTGAAGTGACGCCATTCCCAGTTCACCGCGCCATTATTGGCCGTATCGACCAGATATTTCGGCGTCTTATGGAACTGCTTACAGAACGGACATTCCAGGTCTTCATAATTCACCAGCGTGAATCGTGCGTCCGGATTACCGTAGATGTAGCGCCCGTCTTTGTTGACACTGACCTGTTCCCAGCCTTTGTATAGTTCAGCGCGTTTCTCTGCCAGCTTATCTTCCTCCAAACCGGCTAACGCAGCTTGTACCGCCGACTTAACATCACCGTTAGCACCAACGCCACCACCACCGGATTTAGCCAACTGCGCAAAGTGCCCCTCAACACTTGCGGATATGCTTTTGCTAAAGTTTTCGACTTCAACCACCTGCGATTGAAGCGCGTTAAGTTTGGTCTTGATGGCGCTCGTTTGCACGGCAGTGTAAAGACTTGCGCCCATTGACACAGCAATCATCACGCCAATTGCAATTGGCCCAACGACTTGAATTTTATTGACTTGCTTGGACATTATTTTCTTACCCCACTTAAGAATTAATTAGTCACTTAAAATTTGGTGAACTGGTTATCGACATACATCTTGAGTCGATACTGACGCAGTTCTTCCGGTTCGCCACGGGTCAGCACGTCAATTTCATGCTGGCTCAGACGGTAACCTGGTGTAGAGCAATAACGCTCTTTAATTTGCAGGTACTCGCCACGTTTGGCAGTTTGCTTATTGTTCGGCAGCATGAACGAATTTTCATCGCAGAACCTGGGTGACTGAGTAAATGTCCCGCGCGGGCCGTTAGCATAGGCACTGCTGGATACACTGGTCAGTAAAATCTGGGTGTCCAGATCGTGTGCAACATACCGCTTACCCGTTTGGTCATGAACGGCATATGGGCTCACAAGCGTATGCTCATAGCCTGGGTGGCGCAGTGCAGCACCGCCACGTTCAGTGCTGTAGTAAGACTCTGAAAACTCATAGCCTTCAGGGTAAGTCGCCTTGACCACCGTCACCTGCGTTTCATCAACATAGGTGCGTTCAGGGGCCTTTGGTTCATCCGCTGCACACCCGGTCAAGGTGGCTATGACTAAGGTTGCCAACAATGGCAATGCGAAACGTTTACGGGTTTTCATCACTTCTTCTCCGGTTAGAAAGCACAGACATTATCCTTTTTTTTAAAATTGCCAGTTACCGTTTTAGCCGACAAAACGATGGCCTTTTCGTTCCTGCACACCCCCAGTCATGGGTTATCGTACTTGCACTACAACGGAGAGCTTTAAATGCTGAAGATCATCAAAACGCTGTTTGGCAAAAAAAATGAGGAACAGAGCGAGATTAACATCCCCCTGGAGACCCTCGAAGAAATCGACTCTATGCGCGACGGTGTGGATTCAATGGTTGTACGGGGTGACATTTTGCGCTACCCGCCTGCCGAAATTGGTTTTCCAGCACTGATACCGGGAAGCTACATTCTGCGTGAAAAGCAGACCGATATGATCCAGGCCATTAAACGCGAACTGAATATCCGAGATAGCGAATTTGAGCAGCTGATGATGCCGATGCTTGATAGCTTTGCGAACTTCGTGCAGCTGTTCCCTGCATCGGAACACCACCACCACCGAGCGCAGAGTGGACTGATGCGCCATTCTCTTGAAGTATGTTTCCAGAGCATCCGTAAAGCCAAAAACATTGAATTCGATTCGATGGAAATGCCCGTGGTGAAATCCAGCCGCATGTTGGCCTGGCGTCTTGCGATTGCGACAGCGGGCCTTCTGCATGACATTGGCAAGCCGTTTACCGATTACGAAGTCTGGGACAAATCCGGCACCTATCACTGGCCTCCGGGGCGCACCCCGATCCATGAATGGGCAAAAGCCAATAAAATTGAACGTTACTTCCTCGTTTGGAAGAGCTCGCGCCACCAGCAGCACCACTCCAGCACCACCGCCATGATGATGATGATCATGCCGCAAATCCTGCATGAGTTCCTGCTGAGCGAAGGCAACGACATCTATAACGAGCTGACTCGGGCAATGGCCGTGAGTACCGTTCGCCTGGATGCCACTGAAGAAAACGCCCCTGAAATGAAAAACAAGATCCTTAAAATTGTGAAGGAATCTGACGTTATTTCTGTCCGCCACGACCTGCAACGCTACGGCGGTGATGCGGTACGTGCAACGCAATCGGGTGTGCCTGCGGTCCAACGCATCGTAGATGCCATGCGCCACCTACTTAAGAAAGGAGTGTGGCAACCCAACAAACCCGGCAACCCGATTTGGGTCACCACCTATGGCGTGTTTATCGTTTGGGGTACTGCGGTCAAAGACATCACCAACACCGTGAAGAAGTCCGGTGCAGTGATCCCGCAGTCGGCCAACAGTCTGGCTGATCTGATGATGAGCTACAAATTGTGCATTCCGAACGTAAATAAAAACGAAGATACCGCATATTGGCGAATTGCCCCACACATCATGAATGACCGCGATTCGCGTAACAGTAAAGAGCCGAAAGTAGCGCTGAGTTGCCTGCGTCTAATCTCTCCGGACGTTCTGTTTGTGGACACAATGGAGCCGCTGCCTATTTCCTCCCGTATCCGAATTGAGAGCGAATGGCGTGAATTCCAGACCAGTAAAGGGAAAAACATCCCTGTGCTGAAAGAAAGTCGTCCTTTCGTGGGGAATAAAGAGCCGCGTGAAAACAGCATTCCGGCTGACGTCGATCCTGAAATCCTGAAAGGTGGCACTCTGCTGCCGGATGAGAATGACAATCCGCTGGATAATATGTTTGGAGCCTCGAATCCGGTGACCTCTGATAACGCCCACGAGCTACTGCATCACTTGAATCTTCTGTCTGATGCTGACTACGAAAAAGTGAATGCCCGTCAGGACGCGAAAGCCAAAGCACAAGCGGAATTGGCTAATCAAAAACCAGGGGTAGCATTCCAGACTCCAATTGAACAAAGTCAGCCTGTTAAAACCTCTTCGCCCGAAGCAAAAATAGCCAAAGTTGGGCCACAACAACGGAGCCTGAAAGACGTTTTGAGCAAGCAAGATACCTCTGCCGAAATGCCCCCTCCAATCATGTCGGAGCCAGAGCATTATCAGGAGCCAGAGTTTGACCGTGAAACCTTATCTTTGTGGGAGACTCTCAAAAACCACGCTGTCGCTGATGGGTATCAAAATGACGAACAGAATCTGGTTGAGAAAAAACCGGCTATCGACCCTATGTCTGATGCAAGAGCAAAAATCCAACGCGTACAGGACGAAGTGGACAATGGGAATTTTACGCCAGTGACCCCGGAAAATGATTTTGGCTACAACAAGAATAACGAGGTGGCATTTGGTACCGAACAACTGACTGCACTGCACCAAGACCAAAGCCCATTGTTCCGCAATGCCTCAGATCTTGCCAAGGACAAACTCGCGTCCTACGTGGCCGCGAATCAGTCTGCCCTTTTCCATGAAAGCGGCCACTGCTGCATCATCCTGGAGAACGGGGTTGAGGACTCACTCTTCGAACCGATGCGGGATGCAGATTGGATCTGGTATCCGTTTATGGAGGCTCCTTGCGAGTATTACACCCATCGTTCGCAAATGTGTTTCTACTTGCGTAAAGAGCTCAATACTGACATCGACCAGCTTTCAGGTCACCGTTATCGTGCCAGCCTAAGTCCGTTTGACCTGACCGACATCAGTGTGGATATGACCGAAGTCTATCGCGCCATTGCCACCAAAGGGGCAAATAAAACTGCGTTCAATGGCGACCCAGTGATCGCCTTGTCCTCGCTGCAAAAACGCCGTATTGCACAAGATCTGAACATCAACGCAAATCAGTTCCAACAGGTACTGATCGATAATTTCGACTACGTGACCCGTACTGGTGTCGATTACATCCTCGTTAACAGCAATATTCAAAATTTCATGGTGAATGATAATGAGTGAGTGGAGTTATAACATGCGCTGGCGTCCCAACTTTGAGGCGCTGGAAATTGCAGGCTGGGGTGTGGGGATTGCTGCCTCACTGGCGGTCAATGCCGCATTCAATATGCCTGCGGTTCCTTGTTATTTGGCTGTTGCGGTACAAGCGGCCTATGCGGCTCGTTCCGTACCTTCCGCATGGGATATTTACAAGCATAAGAGCCGGTTAAAGCGAAAGCCTAACGTTCTGAAAATGGAGTTGGAATCCGTTATTGATGTCATGATGAAATTCCCCGACAGCTACCTGCTGGGGTATGGTTTTGAATGGGGTCAACCTGAAGGTCAGTTAGCCTCCGAACTCATCAAGCGCGACATCAAAAAGTTCGTTAGCAAGGTGCCAGAAAACTTCATGGGTTTGGGTTGGATCCATGCGCTTGGTGAAAAGCAACAATGGATACGAGTCGCTGAAGATCTGCTGTCATTGCATACCCTGGTGACCGGTACAACCGGTTCAGGTAAAACAACATACTATAAGTTGCTCATCCTTCAGGCAGCACTGAAGAAACAACCGCTCATTCTCATCGACCCGAAAAACGATGAAGAGTTGGCTGACTGGATGGAAATGTGTCTGCGTTTGGTGAACCGCGAAGATAAATTCAACTACATGTCGCTGGCGCACCCGGAGAAATCCGCGCGCATTTCTCCGATCACCAACTACACTCGTGCAGGTGAAGTAGCTAACCGTATTACATCCGTTATCCAGCGTGCCGATGGCACCAGTGACCCGTTCGTATCGTTCGGTATCATGTCCTTAACCACAGTCGTAGAACTGATGAAAATCTGCGAATTGAAACCCACGCTCAAGAACGTGAAAACCCAGTTGGGGTCGGATGTATCATCTCTGGCTGATCTCATCATCAAATCAGTGACCAAAATTGGCCGTCAGGTGCTCGGTGAAGATGACTTTGACCGTATTTTCGCCATGCGCATGGATCGTTATGCAAACAAAGCGAAGGGGCCAAAGGAAATCGCTGATATTTGCGCCGAAATTTACCGCAACGACATCAAAGCAAACCGCAGCTTCCCAAGCATTGAAGCAGGGCTGGATATGCTCGGCCACCAGCGTGAGCACTTCCAGAAGATGATCCTCAACGTGATGCCTATCCTCAGCCAGCTGACTCAGGGTTTCATGGCTGAATTACTATCCCCGGACAGTGACGATGAATCCCAGTTGAATGACTTCCGCCCTATCTCCAACGTGCGCGACATCATCACAACCGGAGGCATGCTGTACATGGGGCTAGACTCCTTAGCGGATGCAGAAACTGGTTCGGCGGTGGGCTCTATCTTCTTGTCAGACATCACCAGTGTGTCAGCGGACGTGTACAACTTTATGAAACCACGCGGGGATGACCTGGCCCCAGTGATGGTTCTTATCGACGAAGCTGCTGAGGTCATTAACGATCAAGTGATCAAGATGTTGAACAAAACCCGTGGCGCGGGCTTCCGCCTATTTATTTCATCTCAGTCCACCAGCGACTTTGAGGCGCGCCTGGGGTCTGAAGCCAAGATGAAACAAATCGTCACCAACACCAACCACTTTACTGCGTTGCGTACCCCCGATCCTGATGCGCAAGAGGCCGTCATGAAGCGTGTACCAATGACCAAGTTCAAGTATGTCATGCGCGGGCATGGCTCCAGTGCTGGTGCTGACCCTGAAATGATCTCTGGTTCGGTCAGTGAACGCATTATGGAAGAAGAAGGCGAGTTGTTCCCTTCTCCGTTGCTGGGCTGGTTACCAAACCTTGAATTTATGGCAATTAACCAGGCGAACAAAATCGTCAAAGGTAAAGTGCCCATCATTATGTCACCGAAGGGAGATAAGGCCTTCAACCAGGCCAGTAAGAAAGCCCTGAAGTTCCTCAAACTGTACGAGAAGAAAGTTCGGGGTGAGAAGTCGCGTATTCGTGTTGGGGGTAAAAAGTCATGATCAAAATGAAAACCTATTTTTTACGTAAAGAAGATTGCAACGCGTATGACAGCTTAACGCTGGTGTGGCCGTGTGTTGAGCCTATTACGCAATCACTCATCTCCTTACTGCCTAGCACCCTGACTAAGGGGCTGGTGGCCGATGCGGTGCAGTCCTCGGTGATGGCATATAACCAACAGGTTGATTGCCCTCTAAATGACTGGGAACGCCTGGCGGTTTATTTCATTACGTTGGCTAATTTCGTCACCGAGCACCTTGGCGGAAAAATAGGGTTCAACGAGCTGGCAACTACAAGTCAGTTACCCCGCAGGCTGAATAGCGAGCTCATTAATGCGGTGGCGGATAAACTCGCATTAAGGATCTTACATGCTTGACCAATTAACCGAAGAGAAATGGCCCCAGACGATAAAGATGATTATCATCTTCAGTACGGCAATACTGTTCGTCATTTCCATGTTTTTCCCGGCCTCGTATTTTTACGAGAACGTGAAAAAAGAAGTTGCCTGGGGCCAGCGATTGATCGGCGATACGGATTTCACACCAGTGATCTCGGACGTCAACAAAAACTACCGTTCATTCTTTGTAAATACTGGAGTGGATGGCTTCTTGCGTGACTTCTATGAGCTCGATTCATCCGATATGGCAAATCAAGGTGGTCCACTTTTCCTTTTCGCTTCCATCTTCCGAAACATGGCCGAAAACCTGAATTACTGGTTTTATATGATCGTGTATCGATTGACCCTGAATATATACTGGCTTCCGTACATGCTTGTGGTCACACTTCCCTCTCTCTTTGCTGGGATCATGCGCTGGAACGCTAAGCGATACACGTTTGCCTATTCGTCACCGTTTCTTAACCGCCGCAGCATGGTGCTGATTGGTTGGGGGATTTACAGTATTTTGCTGTCACTGTTTGTCCCTCTGCCAGTACCGCCGATGATTGGTGCCCTCATCATGATTGTGATGATCCCAATAGGCAGTTCGTTGCTCATCAGTAACCTTCCAAAACGCATCTAAATTCCTCCCCCGAAAAGCACCGCGTTTTGCGGTGCTTTTCATTATCAGCGCCAAAACCGGAATGGTAAATTATCCCCCGAGGTGAACTATGAATGAACTGAAGCACGTCTATCTGTCCGGACTCTTGTGTATTGCCTTTTCAGTCTGTCTGGGCGCGGGTGTTCTGCTTACTGATAAGTCTGAGCAGATCCACGAGTTGAATACGGTCCTCCACAAGTCCAGCTACTTAACCGACCGGGACAAGATGGACCGTGAAATGGCTGAAGTATTGTTGCCACGGCTACAAGCCCAGCAGGAAGAAATGAAAAAACGCGGGGCAATAAAGAAACCTGACATGGTTTACGTCCCTGAACAATTACAGCAATCCCGAGGTTATTAATGGCTAAGCGTACAGGTTTGAAAAGCGTCATTTATGGCATTCCATTGGCTGTCATGATCGCCACTTCGGGGTTCGTCGCCTACACGTTGGATAAACAAACGCGCCTGCTTAACGACTTGGCCGTTGTCGCTGATATGCAGCGCAATGTCATCAGTAATCGGGGGGATTTGGAAGCAGCGTTCGACCGTTATATTGCGGCCTCTGGGCTAAAAGTCAACGAACAGTCTAAAGGGGCAAATTCGATTGGCTTCAGTACCGGTAAAAAACCGTCTGAGTCTTACGCGCCGTCTACAGATAGTGAGCGTATTTACGGCAATCCTGACGCACAGTTTTACGTCATTGAGTATTCCGATTTTGAATGCCCGTACTGCAAAACCCATTTCCCGCAAATGATGGATCTGGTGGATTCCTCGTCCGGCAATATCGCGATGGTGTTCAAGCACGTTCCGGTACACGGCCAGGCATCACGCACCGAATCTCTCGCCTCTGAATGTGCCGCAGAGCAAGGTGGAAATCCGGCATTTTATAAGATGGCACGGGCTATTTTTGCGGATACCCGCTCCGACGGTCACGGTATGGCAACGCCATTGGACAAATTGGCTGAAAACAATGGGCTGGATGGGCAGCGCATTATTGAGTGCGTTAACGCCGCTCGCCCAAGCGCAAAAATTGCGGAAGATGTGAAAGAGGCCGCGCGACTCAATATTCAACAAACGCCTGCAAACATCGTGGTGTACGGCGATAAATCGGCAATGGTGCAAGGCTCGGTCAACGGGACAGGCCTGATGCAAATGATGGCGCAATTGGCCCAAGGGGGTGAGAAGTAAAAGAGTCCGGGCATTGTGTTAAAGCACCCGAAGGGGTTCGGGTATTTCGATTCATAATTGGGGGTAAGAATGAGTGAGCCAGTCCACATCTCGCATTCTGTCGATGATCCGCCGAAGTTCTTCTTCTGGAGCGTTGATGAAGCGATGCCATTTTTCGTTTTCCTGGGTATCGGGGTCTTTACGGGCCGTATCTTTACGATGTCACTCATCGGCATCGTGATCACTCGGTTCTATGGCAGCTTTCTGCAAAAGGCGTCAGAAAAATACTTTCTGCATCTGTGTTACTGGAAGTTCGGTGTTTCTGTCGGGAAAAGCACCATTGTACCTAACGCATTCGACCGGGAATTTATTGTATGAAGAGCAAAGATTTTAAAAAGGGTTTGCTGAACATGAAAGGCGAAAACACCACGCTGAAACTGGTGTTGGTTGTTTCGATTATCTGCATCGGCATTCTCTCCAGCACATTAATGAACCGTTCACAGATCGTGACCATTGTTCCACCCAACCTGACCGAAACCACTTGGTTAGATGAAAAGACGGCCGGACAGCCTTACATGCAGGCATGGGCTATCTATTTGGCTAACTCTATGGGTAACGCAACACCTGAGTCAGTGGACATGCTGAAGAAATCTATCGGCCCATTCCTGGATGCGGGTATTTACACGCAAGTCATGAAGCGCATTGATGACCAGATTGACCAGATTAAGCGTGATCGTATCAGTCTGAGCTTTACACCGACTCGCGTATACCACGACCCCAAAGCCCCTGGCACCTACTTCGTAGAAGGCAGTCAAGGTCTTGAAGGGATCGCCGGTAACCCTATCGTGAAGCCCGTTACGTTCCAAATGACAATTGATGTGAAAGGTTACCGACCTGTGCTGACCTTTATCAACATCAAGCAAGGTAAAGCCGAATTGCCGAGCGACAAAAAAGGCGACAAATAAATCCAGGGAACACTGTCCCGTAAATTTCGTCACCCGCCTCGTGCGGGTTATAACCACATTGAGCGCTTTTACGATGACGTAAAAGCTAGGTAAACAAAGTGAGCAGCATTAACAAAACCGTCGCGGTAACTTCCTGTGTATTGCGTCTGTCACTGTTCGGGGGAACAAATGTTGAATAGTAAACACGTTAAAATATTGGCGCTGATGATTGCGTCAATCACCGCCGGGCCATCCATTGCGAATGGCCTTGACGTTAATAGCAATACACTGTCAGTCGATAACGGCGTCGTACTCCAGCGTTCTGGGGACTATGCATCTGAAGAGCCTGTTGTCGTTGCATCGAAAAAAGGTAATCACACAGCAACTGCGGGCGCATCAACCAATGCCAGTTCCAGTGATAATCCTGCCGTAGACGGCATTAACGTCCAACCGGTCCCTAACGCCATTGTTCAGCCTGTCCGATTAACTGATGATGTCATCCCTTCTCGCCAGGATCTGATTGTAGAGCCCGGCGTAAATACCCTGATCCCGATTTCTCTCGGCCAGCTTAACCGTATCGTGACGCCGTTCGAGAGACCAACAGTGCAGCGCTTGCAACTGACTGACGTAAAAGTCAGCGTACAAGGCAATGTGATCTATGTTTCAACGACCTCAACCAATCCGGTCGCACTGTATATCAGCGAAAAAGGTGACGAAAGTGTCGCGCTGTCTTTGTCTCTGGTTCCGCAAAAGATTGCACCAGTACAAGCTTCGTTAATGCTTTCGCGTAAAGTCGGTAATGCTCCGGCCGGAGCGGGGCATGCGCAGTCAGCAGGGGTGATGTACGGCGGTAACGAAGCCAAAGCTCGTAAATGGGAGCAGAAAGACAACTACGTCGAAACGATCCGAAACATTCTTCGGGCTGTTGCGTTGGGCGATATTCCTCCTGGCTATGCAATGGGCAATTTAGGCTCTGGTCATAGCATTCCAAACTGTAACTTCAGCACAGGTACAGCGCAGGACAATATCAAATACAGCTTTGCTGGCGGCCAATATATTCAGGGCAGTCAGTTCAGTGTCATCGTGGGCGTTGCGCAGAATACCGGCGCTTCTACCATCACGGTAGACGAGTCACTTTGCACTCACCCTAACCTCGCCGCGCGCGCACTCTGGAGCCGGAACACGCTCCAGCCGGGCCAAAAGACTGAAGCCTACTTTGTCATTCGCAATCAGTCACAGCAGGCACAGGTTGATGATTCTGTACGTCCTAAATTAGCGGAGTAATAAAAAGATGAGTAAATTGAAAGAACGCTGGGACACGCTGGACGCCAAGAAAAAACGTCTTTTTGTGTTGGGGGGTACGTTTGTTGTACTGATCCCAGCTATCCTCCTGCTGATGCCTGAATCGCGCACACCTGCGGCGCGCGGGCCATCAGAGCAAGTTATTTCCAGTGTATTGACTGACACTGACACCCAGGGGGTTAGCCAGAACGCGATCGCTGCTCGCCTGCGCGCTTTAGGGGAAGCGATTGAAAAGCAAAACTCAAACATCACGGATTTGAAAAAATCCATTAACGTTGACGAAATCAACAAGCGCCTGATCGCCATTGAGCAACAACAACGCACCGACCGTATTGAACAAGAAAAGCTGAAAAAACGTGTTGCTGAAGGCTCTACCGTATTGCCTTACTCCAAATCAGTTCGGTCAAAAGACGTCTACAGCGGCGATAATAATGCTAAGCAAGGTGTAGAGAAGTTAACGTCGGACAGTGTTCACGAAAACCTGAATAACGACGGCACGCTCCAACGAGTGTACGAAAACACCCAGCAGCCGAACCCCGCTGATTTTGCTGCGGATAAAGACGCCAAAGGTAAAGACGGTAAGGCGGCACCACAAGCAACGCCGGATATTATCTCTGTGCATGAGGACATAAAAGAGGTCGCTGCCGCTGATCCTGATGATGATCCAGCATTCCAAACCTACCTCCCAGCGACCTCAATCCTGAGTGGTGTCTTCATTTCAGGTATGGATGCACCGACGTCACAGAACGCTCGCAAAGACCCCTACCCAGCGCTTATCCGCATCAAGAAAGACGCCATCCTGCCGAACCGCTTCCGTGCGGACGTGCGTGAGTGTGGCATGTTGGCCGCTGGATTTGGCGAGCTGTCGTCCGAACGCGGCTACTTCCGCTCTGAGGTGATCACCTGCATTCGTGATGATGGTGCTGTATTTGAATCTCCACTCGATGCGTATGCAGTGGGGGAAGATGGTAAGGCTGGTGTACGTGGTCGTCTGGTTACCAAGCAAGGTCAATACCTGGCGAAAGCCTTGACCGCAGGCTTTTTACAGGCTGCGTCATCGTTGTTTAGCGTCCAGAACATTCCGACTATCAACGTTACCCGCGATAACAACAGCGGTAAGAAAAACAACACGCCTTATGAGCAAGTGATGAGCAGCGAAGCCCTTCAAGGTGCTGCTATCGCTGGTGTTGGTGGAGCATTAGAACGCTTGGCCGATTTCTACATGAACATGGCCGGTGATCTGTTCCCTGTTATCGAAATCGATCCGGGTCGCAGTGTCGATTTTATCGTTCAAAAAGGTGTAACGCTGAAATTTACCCGCGTCAAGCCTAATGGCAAAGCAACGCCTACCACTTTCAATTCTAACGGGACTCACTAATTATGTGGAAAAAACGTCTTTTAGCAATCTGTGTCGCAGTAACTGGTCTGGCCGCATTGTCTGGTTGTTCGCTGGTGGATGGGAATTCAGAATACGGCTGTAAAGGTATGCCCAATGCTGTCACTTGTATGAACATCCGCGACATCCACCAGCTGACCGATGGTGATGACTACCAAGATCGCATTGATGCGGTGTCGGAACAACAGCTGTCTGGTAAACCAGTAGATCTGAAGCGAAACAGTGTTGCAGGTACCGCCGGGGCTGGTGGTGTGGCAACTGGTGGTCGTTATGTACCTGTCCCTGCTGCTACCGCAAACCCTCAGCCAATCCGTACTCAGGCACAGGTAATGCGTGTGTTGGTTGACCCTTATGAATCCGCAGACGGTGATCTGAACGTCCCTGGCTATGTGTACACCGAAATTGAACCTCGCCGCTGGGAAGTTGGCGCGTCACATGCATCGACCCGGAGTGCTGTTATTCGACCAATGAGCACGCCTCCAGTGGCGGCACAAGCCCCTCAAACACCGAGCAAATAATGCTCCAATTGAAATTAATGCAAACTGAATGATTTGATATTCCCCCTCAAATACAGTCAGTTGTGTTATAAAAGCCGCCTAGTGCGGCTTTCTTTCATTTAGGGTCTCATTGCTATTTATAAGGATTGTGATTAAAATTACAGACGCATGGTAACCATACCGCATTTTGCCAATGCTGACATTCGATGTGTGACTTACCCCTCGCATTGGATAAACCCCACTCAGACATATTGGTAAATGGATTCATGCGCAAGGCCGTTCCCCCTCGAACGGCCTTACCTTTTTCTAATCCTGCAAAAATCCCCCTTAAAGAGAACGCTGTTTTTTGACCTCGTTTTGCTGGCCTTTTCGCTGTTAATCCGCCTTTTCACCATTGAAAATGTAGCCTCATTCACAGGAGCACTCCAATGACGCTACGCAAGAAAGTATTATCCCTGATTCTGTCCGCCAGCTTCGCCGCTTCCGCTTTTGCCGGTGCAGATGTGAACGCTGATACTGTGTTTAACAACAAAGCCTTCATGAACGCGCCGAAGGAAAGCAAAGACGTCAAGCGCTTCGTTGTGCCAACCAACGGCATTATCGCGCTGGAAGTTGACGGCAAAGTCAACCTGCTGTCGTCAAATGGCCGGTACCTGTTCAAAGGCACCATGTACGACACTTGGGCCAAGAAAGACCTGACCACACTTGATGAGATCACCAAGTATGCCAGCATCATTCCGATCAAAGAGCTGAAACTGAACATCGCTGATCTTCAACCTGCCGTTTGGGGCGACGGACCTAAAAAAGTCATTCTATTCACTGACCCGAACTGCGTGCATTGTGCCGCAGCCCTTAATCAGCTGGCTGACCTAGACCCGCACGAATACACCGTTAACGTTCTGTCCCTGGGTGCCCTCGGCGAGCCAAGCCAAATCCGTAACAAAGAGCTGTACTGTGCTTCAGATCGCTACCGTGCCGACCGCGCTATTATCGCGCATGAAAAAACCAAATTTGACCAGGTTAAAGACTGTGATATGCAGGCATTGGCACGCCGCACAATCACCGCTCAGGTGTTAGGCGTCAGTATGGTGCCATTCATCATTCGAGACGACGGTGCTTTCAGCATCGGCGCACCAAAACAAGGTCTGAAAGCCTTCCTGGCTGGTCAATAAGTTCTTCTTTCTGTGGGGTTAGAATGAGCGAATCAATCATCATACAGCGTTTGAAGTCTATCAAACGCTTCTCAGATGTGTGCCCGGTTCGGGCATACGATGAGAAAAACCACATTTTCCTATGTGACAATAAATATATCGGTTTCGGCTTCCTTTGCCGTCCCTTATCCGGTACCAGCGGTAAAGAGATGCAGCAATTACAAACATTGCTGTCCTCAAATTTCCCGGCGAAAACCATTGTGCAGTTCGACCTGATTGCCAGCCCGAATATCGTTGGCAAAATTAACCAGATGGACGTTCTGCGCATGGACTGTGATGACGAAGTATTGCGCGATGCAATCTACAACCGTTCTAAGTTTCTGCTTCACAGCACCGACTATCCTATGAAGGGTACGGGTACCCGTGTCCGCAACTGTTTGTTGCTGATCACGGTGAAGGTGCCGGTGAAAAACGAATACGACATGCGAGAAGAAGAATTCAACCTGATTTCTGAATTCCGCAACACGTTTGACACCACGCTGGGGATCATGGGCTTGTGCCCTGCTACACTGACGCGCGACCGTTACATCGATGTGCTTTCTTCCATTTTAAATCAGGGGGAAACTGCTTCGTGGCGTGACCGTAATCCGCTACAAGTGCAAGACGATTTGATGATCTCTGAGCAACTGGTTGACCCTGACCGAGAGTTCTTCATTCGCAATAAATACTGTGCCTTCGGCAATCCAGAAGACGAAGACCAGCGAGGTGAGCGTCACACAGGCACAACATTTGTGCGCACATTAAGCGCCAAAAAACTACCTAAGCGGTTTTTCCCTGGGCAAGCTCAATATTTCCTCGGCGATATGATGAGCGGCGCTACTGGTATTAAATCGTCCTGCATTATCTCCATGAGCATGATCTTCTTCGACCAGCAAAACGCGAAGACCAAGTTCACGCAAAAGCGTAACTGGATCGTGCAGCAAACCGATGGGCCAATGGTGAAATGGATCCCATCGTTGAAAACTATCCGAGAAGGTTACGACCTGCTGAGTGACAAGCTGGACAACGGCGAGCCAATTTGTAAAGCCAAATTCACAGTGACTATCTTCTCAAACTCCAAAGACGGTGTATTCCGTGCTAGCCAGGAAGCGGCCAGCTACCTCAACACCTATCAATTCAAAATGATCCCGGATAGCTACTTTGTTGCGCCTATTTTCCTCTCGTCCCTGCCTATGTTCAACGAGGCTGGTGCTGAGAAATCAATGGGCCGTTACCGCACGCTGGCACTGAGTGAAGCTTTGGTTATCTCACCACTTTACGCTGACTGGCAAGGTACCAGTAACCCGGCGTTAATGCTGACTTCCCGATCGGGGCAGGTGCAGATGCTCGACCTGTTCGACTCTGATACAAACTACAACGCCTGTATTGCGGCAGAGTCCGGTTCTGGTAAGTCGTTCTTAACCAACTACATTATTACCGCTTATCGCAGTCTGGGAGCGAAGGTGTGGTGTATCGACGTAGGGGACTCGTACAAAAACATTTGTGAGACCTACAACGGGGACTACCTGGACTTCCATCCGGATAAGAAGCCATGTCTCAACTTCTTTGAACTGATTGAAGACTACTTCGGTGAAAACCCGGATAACGAAGACGGCGGTGAAGAAGACCTGATTATCGGTCTCCTATCTGTGATGGCTGCGCCTAAGGCTGGTCTGAACGACTTCGAAGAAGCTCGTATGAAAGAACACGTTGCCAATCTCGTTCGCAAGCACGGTAAAGAGACTACCGTTGATATGGTTGCGGAATCACTTCTGGCGGATGAAGAGAACGACATTAAACGTTTGGGGCACCAATTGTACCCATTCACCAGCCGGGGTCAGTACGGCAAGTTCTTCGTAGGCAAAAACAACATTGACTTCCGTAACCCGTTTACGGTTCTGGAACTGTCGCGCCTGGAAAGCTCTGAGCACCTGAAGCAGGTTGTGCTGTTACAGCTGATTTACCAAATCCAGCAAGACATGTTTATGGGCGATCGCGGCCAGATGAAAATCGTGGTTATCGATGAAGCCTGGGCTTTACTCAAAGGAAACATCGGCGCGTTCATTGAAAAAGGTTACCGCCGCTTCCGTAAATACAACGGCGCTGCCATTACGATCACGCAATCCATTAACGATATTTACAAAGATAGCGTCGGAAAATCTATCGCCGACAACTCTGCGTTTATGCTGTTACTGGGTCAGAGTGAATCTGCGATCAACGAAGCTCAGCACCACCAGCGCTTAGCACTGGATGATGCAGGGTACCGTTTCTTGAAAACGGTGCGTTCAAGCCGAGGGGTTTACTCCGAAATTTACGTTATCTCCAAATCCGGTCAGGGGATTAGCCGGTTGATTGTGGATCCGTTCTCCATGCTGCTGTACTCGACAGCGCCGGATGACGTGGCAGCTATCAGAAAACGTAAAGCACAGGGCATGTCCACCCAGGATGCCATCAATTCAATTCTTGAAGAACGACAACGAGGTATAGCCGCATGATTAAGACCGCAGCTGTTTCATTACTCTGCGGGTTTCTGGGAGCCGCCCTTTATGGGCGGTTCGTCCCTCCCGCTGCACCAACTGACTACATTGCTGTGGTTAGTTATACCGGGGCAAATGGAAAGGTTCTCAGCGACCCTCAAATCAAACTGGTTCATGCGCGCGCCGAGGCAATGGCGAAAGCTGGCTACATGGTCCTCAATGAGTCCGCTCTATACAAATATCCTGCCTATATGCAGATCCCGCAAACAGTTTCTTCGTCAGGCAACTAACCGGGGGTATCGTGGTCATGGCCGCAGCGAACTCACTTTGGAAGAAGATTTATAAGCAAAAGCGACCGTGGAAAAAACATGCTTTGCTGATGTTGCTGGTGGGGGCGATCTCTGCGCCATCAAGTTATTACGTGTTGCATCGTTTCGAAATTGGTATTGACCCTCAAAATAACCAGTGCTTACCCCCTTACCGTATTTATCTGGTAGATAAGCACGACACTACCCCCGTTAAAGGCACTACCTTTGCTTTCAGTTCGAAATACATGGGTGAGTCAGGGAAAGGCATCAAAATGGTGGACGGGGTCGGTGGGGATGCCATCTCTGTGAATGATGAAGAGACCACAGTAAATGGTTCGATGGTCGGTGAAGGCCTAGCGCTTGCCACAGAATCAGGTCACACCCCTCAAGAACTTACTCGCAATGGAGTTATCCCTGAGGGTCGGATCTGGCTTATGGGCCGAACAAAACTCAGCTTCGACTCTCGCTACTGGGGATCGGTGCCGGAAACACAAATCATAGGAAGGGCCTACCCGATATGGTAATCCAACTAAAAGTCACGAAGTTTCGCAAAGCTCTCATCGCATTGGCCGTGTTTAGTAGCATGGCCTATTCTGTCAGTGCGGCATCACTGCCTTTGACGGATTTACCCTCTCGCCCTGCTGAGGTAACGGATAATGAGAAGGCCGATATTGATAGCCTCATCCGTGTAGCAAGAGAGCAACAAAAAAATGAAGAAGCTAATGCAAAGTCAGCGCGTGAAAATAACCGCGAAATGCTTCGAAAAATGCCAGAAACGCGTACTGACAATGAAATGATAAGTGACACTGTCACTGGCGCAATTGCAGATGCTGACGTTGCGGACGGTAAACAAAACAAAATGGCCGGTGATTTTTACTATGTGCTAGTTTCTGCATCACTGTCTGATAAGGAAATTAAAGACATGATGACCGACTACGATGGCCGCAGGGATGTCTCGTTGGTTATTCGTGGCGTTACTGATAAAGCAAAATTAATGGACGAACTCACTCGCTGGCAACAGCTGGTGCTCGACTCCGGTGCAGAAGTGACAGTTAATCTGGATCCGGTCATCTTCAAAGATAATGCCGTTACCGCAGTTCCAACCATCATCCATGAGAAAGATGGTGAGTTTGTAGCCAGCGTATCTGGCATCTCGAATATCGACTTCCTGAAGGGTAAAACCGGTAAGCTGGGTACCGCAGGCCCTACGAAAGAAGTCGTGGAGCGCAGCCTGCTGGACATGATTGAAGAAGGGGTTAAAAATCTCGACTTTGAGCAAATGAAAAAAGACGCTTTGAACAACTATTGGCCTCGCCAGCGCCAGGAATTTGAAGTGTTCCCGACAGTTAAGAAGCGCGCAACCCACACCATCGATCCTACGGTAATCATTCCCCAAGATATTGTCACGCCTGAAGGGGTTGTCGTCGCTAAAAAAGGAAAGGTGAATCCGTTAGATGTGATTCCGTTCGGCCAGAAGCTGATAGTGTTTGATGCCAGCGTGCCGTGGCAGCGTGACTTTGCGCGCCATGAGTACGAAAACACGGAGCCAGGCATCAATCCCATTCTGATCACAACGAACGTATACGGTGATGGCTGGGATACGTTCAAAGATGCAGCGCAGCATTACGGTGAGAAAGCCCGACTCTACATGATCCAGCCAGGTATGTCTGAGCGCTTTGGTATTGAAGCGGTACCCAGTATCGTCACTGCTGACAGAAAAGTATTCATCATCAATGAGTACCCTGAAGCCAACTATGCTAATAAGGTGGCAAAATGAAATCCTTACACAAAAAATTAAAATCATTCAGTTTGCACCTAATCGCTGCCACGGCTGTTTCCTTATGCTTTGCAGGCAATGCAATGGCTGATAAAACAGCCGAGACTGCGCCTGCGGTGAATGAGGTATGCCGTGATAATCAACTTCTTTCCTTCAAGCTTTTTACCGACGTATGCTGGGGGTGTATTTTCCCAATCAAGGTTGCAGGAATTACAATGGGCCCCTCCGGTAAAGTGCCAGACAATGCCGCTAGTGGTATGGCGTGTGCTTGCCAAGACGGTCTTGGGGTGTATCACCCAGGCGTGCTGACAGCTATGTGGGAGCCCCGCAAAATCATCGAACTGACACGCACGCCAGGCTGCATGTCTTCGCTGGGAGGGGTTAACCTTAACCTCGGCAATAACCTTCAGTACGGCATCCAAACCGACGGCGGTGATGAAGAGCGACGTAATAAGTTTTCAATCAGCTTCTATAACGCCCACATGTACGCTCTTCCTCTGTTGCGTATGCTTGACCTGTATTTGCCGGGGCAATGTACTGCTGACCCGTACAGTGACTTTGATGTGGTTAGTTTCTCTGAGATTGACCCAACCTGGAACAACACAGCTTTGGCTTTCTTCCAGAACCCGGAATCGGCTGCGGTTGCAAACGTCGTGGCACAGCAAGCTTGTGCATTAGAGGCAGCGGCTCAATTCGCGGGGAAACAACCAATGGACTCGCTTTGGTGGTGTGCGGGCTCTTGGGGAGGGCAATACCCATTGACGGGATCGGTGCGCAGTATGGACACGACTCGAACAACCAGCTTGGCCGGTATTCGCGAGCTTGCTGTTGAACACCGTCGTGGTTTGGCTTACCGGACTATGGGGAATGATACAGTCTGCCGGTCAAAGATCTACCCGACCTTACCTAAGCAGCAATACAAACTGAATATGTTCAGTCCGACACCTGAAACCAAAGAAGGCCATGAAGTCGGTGAATCCCCATATCAGTGGCAAGGTGGAATGTATCGCTACCCCACAGGAAAAGGCCAAGATTCAACATACATGATCTATCAATGGATGGATTGCTGCCGAACTATTTAACTCGCAGTTTTGATTGAATCAGACCCTTGTATATCTACAAGGGTTTTTTATTACCACCCTATTTGTGGAGTTACCGTAATATCACATTCTTTTGAAGAACTTTGTCTGCATGAATCTTTCAATTTTTCAAAAGCGATTATGTATTCTTCAGCTGGCTTATACCCTTTAACCTTTGCTTTATTAATCAGAAAAATACCGAAATCAACATCTTTGGGAAATCCAGCACCATCTATATACATTGTTCCTAATGTAAATTCCGCCCTGGCAGAGCCTTGACCTGCGGCCTGGTGAAACCAATATCCTGCTAACCGATAGTTAACCTTACCGTTTTTTCCGAAGTAATAATGTAACGCAAGGGATTCCTGGGATTTAAGATGGTTTTGTTTGGCAGCTTTAAGAAATGATTGTTCTGCGAGGTCGAACTTACCCTCGTTCGAATACCGCCAACCTTCTTGATACAGATTTTCAAGATCGTTCGTGATTTGCGTGTGGGGGGGATTTGTATTTTGTTGCTGTGTATTTGCACCTAGGGCAGGAAGGCACAAGGAAAAAGTTAGCAGAGCAATGGCTGTCTTCTTCATAGAAACCTATTTGTTATTTTATTAATTAAATCAAACAGAGGATGCGAAGAACGTTAACAAATATTTCACTAATTGCAAGCAAGCGCATACAGAAAAGGCAGGTGGGTGGCCTGCCTTGGTGAGGGGGCTTGATGAGAGGGTAATTACGCTTCGGTATGGCTTTCGGTTTGCGTGGCTTCAGCTTCGCTTTGCTCTTTGTTCGCTGGGCTCGCAACATCTGCATTCTTGCCATTATTGTCGTTCAGTTCTTCGACAGTGGCCGATGCGTGCCGGTCAAGGGTGTTAACCATGTTGCGAATACTGTCGCGCAAGCGGGTTTTATAGTCATCCACTTCATCCTGATTAAACAGGTTGTTCAACCACAAGCGATCAAGCAGCGTTATCAGCTCATCGAAGCTACGGAACAAACGCACTACACGCATGGCATCAGGAGTACGTACTCGAATGCTGTAGTCGCGCGGGGCCGTATACGAAACCTCTTCAATACGACTCGTTCCAGAAGCCTCGGCCTCTTCAAGAACTTTAGTCAGCGTTGAAATGCCGAAGCTAATTTCTTTTTCTGGTCCCGCCAGGATTTCACTCACGGCTTTTTTGGTGCGGTCAATCGCCCCTTTTACACCGAGGCGTTCCAGTCCGGTGCTGTTAATGGTCAGATTAAACAGCGCCTTTGACATCAAATTGTAGTGGCGTTGCTGCATGCGAATACCTTCTTGCGTTTGCAGCTGGAACGGTACGGTGATCTCCGGGTTAGAGTATTCGCGGCGTTCGCGTGTAGGTGCCTGCCCTTTGTTTTGCGTAGGCTCCGGCGAACGTGTACGGTTGCCACGGTTGTTACGTTTGATTTGACCCTGCTTTGCGTTATCAGTCACTTTAGCCTTCTCTGTAGTTGCCATGATTTATCCTCACATTTAGTCGCATTTAAGCCTGACTATTTAGTCATACGAAAACGGTCAAGTCATGGGAAAAGGCCAGCATTTCGCGGAAGAAAAACAGTTCTTGATTTGACTGGTTATCTGAAGTAGGCTTTTGTAACAGCCTAGCTGATGGCCTACTCTCTTCTCAGCATAACTTCAAACGCGAACCCGTAACTTCGGTGTGAATATACCACCGCCCCCTGGTAGCCTAACTGGCTTTCCTCACGGGTTTCGCACGCCTAAATCAGGCCAGAGCATCTCTGACGTGTTCTTGTTCTTTGAACAAAACATGTCACCTTGCCGCCCTAGCAAAGGGTATTTTTGGATCTCAATCCAAACCAAAAAAATTGTTAACTTCCTCTTATCTCAACTCCTGCGTTTTGTCTGTGTCCGGACTTCGTTTTTACGATGTCTGTCGCTTTGTTTACATCCATTGAATCCTCACATTTCAGGGTGTTTCTCTGTGGCCGGACTTCGCATATAAATTTATGGTGAATATTATGTCTTCTTTCGAATTGCAAGGCTTTGTTTATATTGGCATGTTCCTCTCGTTGTTCTGGCGTCCTAAGAACGCTTCGTTCGTAGTGCCAGCTGGCATTGCTTTTTATATTTTCACGGCTGGATTTGTGCAATCCACTATTCCTTTAATCATTGCCTGTGGCTGTCTGACTCTGTCAGCTGTTGTTCTGGCTGTTCAAATCATGTCTCGTTTCTCTACTGAAGATGACGAACTTGATGAGTCTGACGATTCTGATGATTCCACCACTTCAAGCGCCAAGCGTCCTTCTCGCACTGTTATCACTGAGCACGAAGGTAAGTTGGTTTCTTTTGGTATGGCTCATTGGAAAAATGACCGTTCAAACGATATGTCCTTCTATGTTGAAATCGAAGGGCAAAATAAAGTTTGGGCTATTGGTCTTAAAAAAGCTGTCGAGAATTCTGGTGCTAAAATTGGTGACACTGTTGTTTTCTGGAAAGACTCCGAAGTGCGCACCAGTAAAGCTCAGGTTCTTGATCGCAAGGGTAATGTGACTGGTTATCGCGACCTTGAAACTGACAAACGTCGTGGTCTCTGGATCATGGAAGTTGTTAGCTGATATTCACTAATCTCTCTTAAACAAGCCCAGATTCCTGGGCTTTTAACTATTTTAAATCTATTAATTTCAAGGTGATTTATGATTATCATTAATGCTTCCACGTTCGAAAACTGTATTCGTTGTGGTAGTCCTTGTCAGTTGGAAGGCTTTGATGCTTCCCGCAATACCTATACCCTCAATTGTAATGATTGTGGATGGCATTGCTGTCACCATGAAGGTGCTGATGATTGCCCTCTTTGTATCAGTCAAAATGATGATATTGCACTTCGTGAATGCGGCGTTAAAAACCGGACTGAAGCTATCAAGTTGATGGCCAAAGTTAAATTCATGTTGGCTTCAGTAGCATGCAATATTGGTAAGAATCGATTGAGAAAAAAAGATCGTTCACGTCTAGAAGACGCATTCATGATCTTTGTCCATCTGGATGGAACGAGCTACTCCAATAGCTTTACCTATCGCGCCACCCTGGACTTCATTCATCGTCGATACCTTCAATTAGCTGCTGCGTATCATTGAGTTTCGAATGTTCTTCTATCATTTTTCATCTTAACCTCCCAAGAAACCCAGCCTATGCTGGGTTTTTTTTGCCTTTCGATTGACCCTTACGCTCCTATCGCTTACTCTGTTCTGGCGATTACATCGCATAACTTCCGGCAATAGCCCTTAACCAAAACACCTAATTTCGGCCACCAGCGCCTCTACGAATGAATCCCGCATTCATTCTCACGGCTTTTTCATGCCTACAAAACAGAATTCGACAGCCCGGTGCCCTATAAGGCTCCGGGCTTTTTGCTGCTCGTCGAACCGGTGTTTTTCCTCACGCTGAGGAATATCAGTGCGTCCAGTCACTCTACTGGCCATTGCAATACCCTTAACTTCCCTTCCTAAACAGACTGTACCTGAGATTTAACCTCAGGCTAGTCAGGCCTTTCCAGGCATAAACTTTCTAAATATTTTAAATCTATTAATTGAGGTATTAACTATGTTCTCCAAAGCTAAAGGTAAAGTAGCGATCGACCCTCGTTATACTCCCGCTAAAAACGGTAATGACTCTGTCATTTTTTTCCGTTTGGGTTGTGAAATGAAGATCAACTCGCAAAAAGTGATTGAGTTTTTCCCTATCAAGGCTTTCGGTAAAGTTGCTGATTTTCTCCACAATACCATCAAGAAAGACTCTGAGATCTCTATCGAAGCTATCGCTCGCACAGCTCGCTATGTGAAAGATGGTTCCGATGTTCAGCGTACTGAGTTCCATGCATTCTCCGTTCACGATATTGCGACCAACCTGGTCGTTGATACGCGAATTAATGATGCTAATCCTCAGTCTTACGTTGCTCCAATCACTGCTTCGACACCAACTCAACAACCACTGCGTTCGCCTGAATTACAGGCGCGTCTGGATGCTGAGTTAGTTGTTCAGAAGATGAGTTATGACGAAGTGAAAACGATCGGTAACAAGTTCCGTGCAGCACTCCAGCAAGCACAGAAAAGTGCCGCAGCCAAGAGAGAAGCCAAACAACAGCCGCCCGCTCAACAACCTACCGTTAAGCAAACTGTGACAGCTCGTAGCAGTGCGATCTTCGTACCTTCTACAAAGCCTACCGTCACAGACCAACTCATTGCAGCTCGTGCAATGGTTAGTAATGGCAGTTATTCCGATATGCGCGGTTAATACTCCGCAGTAAACGCCACTCGTTGAGTGGCGTTTTCATATCTGTTTGGTCAATTTTTAAATCTATTAAATATGAGGTACTACCATGTCTTATTCGAACAATGCCCGTCGCGCTTATGACAACAATAACGCGAAAAGAGCCAACACTGACATCACGGTCAGAGTTGACACAGTGACCCGTCACATGATGACTCTAGGTAGTCAGTTTGAAAAGGCTGCAATGCACCCACATATCTCTTTCCAGAGAGAGTGTGTGTTTGCCAAGCACATCATTAACAACAGTGACTATCTCACTGGTATTGCGTTAACTAACCCGCGTTCTTTCGAGACTGCGTTTTTACAGTTAGCGAGTTCCGGTTTGACACTCGACCCTGCACAGAAACAGGCATATCTGGTTCCACGCAATAATCGGGTGATCTTGGATGTCTCTTATCTCGGCCTGATCAAAATGGCTACAGATGAAGGACTCTGCCAAGACATTGTTGCTGAATTGGTGTTTGAGAATGATGCAGTATTTAAGCCACAAGGTCGTCGTAATAGTCCGATCCATGAGTTTGACCCATTTGCTAGCAAAGGGGATTTGATTCTGACGGTGACGGATAAAGGTACCTTAGGCGCTCGCGGTAACTTCCGTGGTGTCTATGTGGACTTTCTCATGCGAGATGGCCGCAACCTCGTTTACTTTGTAACTGTTGAAGATTTAGCCGCTGCTCGCGCAGTTTCTGAATCTTGGAAAAAAGTTGATAAAAGAGCATTATCTCCGTGGACAACATTCCCGTGGAAAATGGTTCTGAAATCCGCCCTTAAACAAACCGTTCATTTAATCCCAGGCAACCGAACTCGAATCAGCGCAGTGATTGATTATCTCAATACCTACGGTGAAGAAGGGTTCAAGTCTTCCGCTCATGTCCCTGTTGAAGCTGCTGCTGCTGAAATGGCTCAACGTCAAGCTGCTCAGGCTGCTAACAATGATGTTGCTTCATCTCAGCCTATTGTTGCTGACGACAGTGTTATTGAGGGTGAAATTGTTGCTCATGATGACGTCGCTCCCCCTGCGCAATCGGCCCAACCCGTTGAGAAGGCATCTCAGCCTGCGTCACAGGAAGCTCAGTCAGCTCCAGTTGATGTTCAACCCAAGTCTGATGCGGGTGGATCTCAGCCAGAAGAACTTCAAGTTCCGATGTCTGAAATTCCAGGTGTTCGTCAAAGCAGTTTCAAACGAATTGCGAAACTCGTTACCCGCGCAGAAAAAACGCTGGCTTACGAAACCATGATCGCCGAACTGAAAGACGCATTTTCTTTCAACGACAGCGAATTGGCTTACGCAAAACGTCAATTGGAACAATCGCGCCGTGACCTGCTCAGTACGAAAGTTTCTGAGTCAGTTCACATGTGTGATTTTGGGATCGCAAATGACTTTGTTAATCGTCTTGCTGACGGGGAGTTTAAAGCCAGTGCAGCCCAGTGGGTTTCTTCTGTTGAAGCTGAAACTAACTCCATGCAAGTGCTCTACTCTCAAGCTCTTCAGTCCGGTCAATTCGA
Source organism: Providencia sp. PROV252 (assembly GCF_033676005.1). NCBI lineage: Bacteria > Pseudomonadati > Pseudomonadota > Gammaproteobacteria > Enterobacterales > Morganellaceae > Providencia > Providencia sp. PROV252. The sequence goes on from NZ_CP096295.1 coordinate 167,142, forward strand.
CGAACTTGAATCTGCCTTGAATTCAGTCAAACACAAAGGTCTCAAAGAGATGTTGTGCAACCTGATTTCAACAGCTAAAGCAGCATAAAACATAACCGGCATTTATTGCCGGTTTTTTAATTTTATAAATTTATTAATGGTGATCGTATGTCTGATTCAATCTGTGAAATTGTCGATATTGAACAAGGAACTCCAGAGTGGCACAAATGGCGTAGAACAGGTGTTACGGCAACATGCTCCCCAATTCTCTTGGGTGCGCCTGGAGCTATGAAAACGCCTTATCAGTTATACCTTCAGTATGCAGGCTTGCTTGCTTCTGAAGATCTATCTGCGATTAAGCAGGTGGATGCCGGTAACAAACTCGAAGCGCTTGCGCGGTCTTACTGCGAAAGTGAATTGGGGCAAATAGCCTCACCCTTTTGCGTTCGACATGCCAAGTACCCGTTCATGATAGCTTCGCTTGATGGACAGCTCGATGACCGTTCTGTACTGGAGATCAAGAATCTCTCAGAGAAAAAACATTTAGCTATCCTCGAACAAGGTTCAGCCTCGCCGGAATTTAAATATTACTTCTGGCAGGTGCAGCATCAGTTATTCGTAACAGGTGCCCCGCAAGCTTATCTTGTTTTCTGGTCCGCTAAAGATCAGCCGAAGATTTTCCTTATCAAACCTAACCAGGGCGCTTTCACACGTTTGTTTGCTGCATGCAAAGAGTTCTGGGAACGTTTAAATCAAAAGGTAGCTCCGGCTTTTGATAAACAGCAAGACATCCTGCTGGTTTCTGATGCCGATATTCTGGCCCAAACCAGTGAATTTACTGCTCCAGATGATCTCTCTGCTCGTATCGCTGACATCCGCCGTCAAGTTGCGAATGTCCGCGCCAAAGAAGCCGAGTTTGAAGCCGTGAAAGCCCAGTTGTCTAATCTTGAAGAAACGCTTAAGGCGTCGATTCAAGGTCTTGCAACAGGTCTTGGTTTCAAAAGCACAGACCCTGTCCGTATTGATGGGTTTGGTTTTCGCTATCTGGAAAGTAAAGTCAAAGGTCGCACTAACTGGAAAATGATCGCTGAGCGTCTTAATGTGACTGCTGAGCAATATCCGGACTGTGTGACTCAGGAGTCTCTTCGCTCCAGCCTGTCTGTCTATGAGTATGAAGCTTCCCCAGAGGACAGCGTTTATATTCCACCTGAAGCCATCAAACCTGTTGTGGCAGAAGGAGATGCACTCACCGGTGTTGAAGACAATGCCTTGTTGTTGTTTTAACTCTCTCACACCCGACTTCGGTCGGGTTTTTTCTTGTTGACCCAGCTGTAAGAATTGATTATTGTAGCGGTGCGGTACACACCGCCTAACTTCTGGCAACCTGCCCCTAAACACCTAATTTCGGCCATATCGCCATTCTGAATGCGTTTACTCTCATTCACACGGCACACGCATATCTGTACCAAATTCGATAGCCCGTTGCTTTTTAAGCAGCGGGTTTTTTTATGCGTCGAAAACGGTGTTTCGTTCTCAAGCTGAGAACAACAAGTGCCTCCAGTCACTCTACTGGAACTTTGCAATACCTTAAATCTCGCCTCTTTTCTGAGGCCTTAAACCTTTTAAATCTATTAATTTTAGGAGTCTCTCCATGTCCATCGTTAATCTGACTGCATATAAAGCATCCGACGCACAACGCGAAATGGGTGTGATTGATGTTGAACGTGACATTTCACAAATCATTCGTGAAAAACTCTCGTTCAATGACTGCCCCACCGTTTCGTTAATGCAGCAACGTGCCGACGAACTAGCAGATATCGCTTTGCTGCTGTGTTCCCGTCACCAGGCTGAAGGTGTTTTGGTTTATGCCAAAACCTACTTTATGCCAACCCTGATCACCGCGCTTTCCGAGCGTGGTATTACGGCGTTTGCCACTTATGCACCTAAGTCGATTGTCTGTGAACAAGGACAAATGAGTAGCCGGTATACACATTCCAATCTGGTTTGCTGTTCTCCTGCTGCTTAATTCGACGACTCTTCACTTTTAAATTCCCTAACTCTTTTAAATCTATCTAAATTATTGAGGTAATACATGTCTACTTTTAACACTACTCTAGCTGCTGATACCCTGGTTCGTAACGTCGCAATCTCTCCGGAATTATTCGGCGTTGTCATTCCAGAACACATGAAAGCGCAGGTTAAACCGTATGCTGGTTTCGCTGCGGATAATGCATTCAGTGCTGCCATCCCTAGCCGAAATGATCATTACGTGTTTGAGCCGTCTCTGCGTGCGTCTGTCCTGATGTGGATTAACTACCCTCAGGGTCAGTCGCTGTGGATCTCCGGCCCTACAGGCTGCGGTAAAACCAGTATTGTTGAGCAAGTTGCCGCTCGACTGAACTGGCCTTTGATGAAAACAACAGCTTCTCAGGATTTGGACATTAATAGTCTTGTCGGTGGTCTTCGTCTCGTTTGCGACACAATGACCGGTGATACCCGTACAGACTTCCTTTATGGTCCTCTGGCACTTGCTTACAAATTTGGCCTCATTTTCCTTTTGGATGAATACGACCAACTTGACCCAAGCTGTGCTAACGCTTTTAACGCGATCTTAGAAGGTGGGAATCTTGTTATTCCTGAAACCAACGAAGTGATCAAAAAGCATCCTAACTTCCGTTTTGTCGCTACAGCCAACTCGATCGGCCAAGGTGATTTAACGGGTGTCTATGGTGGTGTAAAAGTGCTGAACGTCGCGAACCTCGATCGCTATATGTTCATCAACGCGAATTACATGCCAAAAGACGTTGAAACCTCGTTAATCAAGAAGTTCATTTCAGATGAAGTGCTCGCAGGTAAGTTTGTTGAAATCGCTAACATCATTCGTAAGTTGTTTGTCGGCAGTGATATCGCTGGTGATTTTAATCAGTCCAATGACAGTTCTTCTGTCAAGGTATCCGCTGTTTCGCCAGACACGCGATTGTCTGTTACGTGCTCTACTCGCTCGCTGATTGCCTGGGTTGAACGTTTCTCGCTGATGAATAAGGCCAAAATGCCTGAAGCTCTGCAAGTTTCCTTCGACTTACAAATCGGTAACCGTGCCGGTGCTGATGATAAGCGTGCTCTGCATGCCATCCTCAAAGCGGTATTCGGTTAAACCTTGTTAACACCTCTCTAAATGCAATTCTCTAAATAAATAATGGCCCATTTCTGGGCCTTTTTAATATTTTAAATTTATAAATAAAAGGTAACTAATATGTCTACGAATAACCAAACTCACACTCAAGTTTTAGACCAATTAATCCTGGTTTCTCTTTCTGAGATTTCCTGCATTAGCGGCCGTAAAAAGCTGCAACGTCAAGACTTAGGTGAAAATGCCGAACTGCCACCAGAAGTCATGGTGTCTCTTGGTTCTAAGAAAGTGATTGACCCGCAGTTGATTAACCCGTTTGAACGCTTTAAGAACAAGGCTAAGAAAGCTTGTTTGTCCTACGGTGTTGCTTTCATGGGCGGCTATGCTGTCCCAACGGATAAGGTCAATGCACTCATCGATGAACTGAAGGATGTGAAGCAAGAGTTTTATGACTACAAAAAAGAATTTTTGAAGGCTGATTTTAATGGCTGGATTAATTCATTTGAGGAAAAGTATCGTGCAATCCTTGTGCGCGATGCCGCGATTGATATCGGCTATATGGATTCCCAAATTCAATTTGGGTTTACTGCGATTCATATCACTCCTTATGGCAATGCCATCATTCAAGATGGTTTTGCAAGTCAGGTAAAAAGTCTAGCAGATGAAGTCTATGAAGACGTTGCCTCCGTTGCTGACAAGTTCTTAAAGAACCTGAATAGCAAAGATGCAATCAGTCAACACACACTGAATCCGCTACGTCGTTCTGCTGAAAAACTTCGTACTCTGGCGTTTATTGACCCCAGTGTTGAAGGTCTGTGCGAGTACATGTCTCAAGTGCTTGATAACTTACCTTTGACAGGCAAAGTTACCGGTCAAGACTACAACAATGCATTATCCCTTCTAAACAACCTCCGCGATCCACAAGCTGCTAAGTCGTTTGTATCGTTGCTTTCAAATCCGCAAGCTGATTCTGGTTTGGATGCCTCTTTGGTTCTCGACGCCTCTTTTGAGTTGCCGACTACCGATTTGGTTTCTCCACCAGCACAACCTGCTTTGGAAACAACACCAGCCACTCCTGCTGACGTGGTTCCACACACGAACGCATTCGCTGTTGCTGAAACGATTGATGATAGCTTCTTGGCCGACCTGCCACTCGACTTGCCTCCGGCCGGTCCTGTTGCAGACCCGGTTGTTACAGTGGCTGATACGTCAAGCACTGTTGAAGTTAATCAGCCTGCTGGTTCTGTTGAAGTTGTTGATGATAGCGCGCTGCTGAGTTCTTTCGTCGTTCCTGCTGCCGCTGTCGATTTGAATGCCCCGGCTTCTGCTACTCCAGTTAATCTGGATTTTGCTGATACCGATTCAGACGATGGGATCATGATGTTCTAAATCTAAGGCCCCTTTACGGGCCTTTTTTAATTTCCTAAATATGGACTTGGTTATGCAAAAGTATCTTTTGTGCAACAACGAGTTACTTGTTGAGTTTAGTAAATACGGTGAGCAGCTTCCTATGGCTTTTGCTGTGTTGTTTGGTAATACCCTGCCCTGGCTTGGTGTTTCTGAAACTGATTTCGACATCCTCCGTTTAGGCCCGTCTCACTCTCTCTACCGCTTTACCTGGCAACAGGTACTGCAAAACGCCTCGGTGACTTTGGATAGCAAAACGTTTTTTTTACGTTTGGCTGACAACGGTGACCTTCGCACCTGTTTGAAACGTCCTTAACGACTCGTTTTCGTCCTTTTAAATTTATATTAAATCTATTGTGAGGTAAGTATGGGTATTTATAACTCTCTGCCCGTCGTTGCACGCGCCCTGAGCGATCAGCTCGGAGTGAATGTAACTGTTGGTGGTTCTACGGCTTGTGCTTCTCAGCAAGGTTCTTCATTCACTATCAACATTCCTTTCTATAAGGATGCTGAAAAATTGTCTGACGTCCTTCTGGGTTATTTGGTTCACGAAGCTGCGCATGTCAAATACACAGAATTTCCGATTCTGAAAGAAGACATTCCTGCTCGTGCCAAACAAGGCTACAACCCAAGTGTTCTTGGTAAGTTGGTAAACATAACCGAAGATCTTCGTATTGAACGTGCGATAGGTCGTCGCTTTCCCGGAGTGCCTTCATTTCTCAAAGCGTTAAATCACTTTGTTTTTAATGAGGACACGAAACCAACTGATGATCCTGCTGTAGCATTTATCAACGGTTTACTCTTGTGTGGTTTCAAACGGTATCACGCACTTAACATTCCTGTTGATCAAGCCCAATCAGACTTCATTCGCTTATTCGGACAAAACATGTTTGATACAGCGATGGACATTCTCGGTTTGGCGATTAACGCGCCTTCCATTGCCGACTGTCTGGATATTTCCTGTCGTCTTTACGATCTTGCAGTAGATGCTTTTAACGATAATCAACAAGACCAACATGATCTGCCTCCTGAGACCGGTGACGATTCACAATCCGAACCAAGCAGTGATAACTCACAGCCTGGCGAAGATAATGATAGTGCTGACTCTAATGTAGATGCTGGCGATGGCTCTTCTGACGGTCAATCGTCTCAAGGTACTTCCGCTCAGCCTGGTAATGAACCTGAAAATGGTGACAGCCCTGCTTCTGGCAGTGATGTTTCCACCAGCGTTTCTACCAGCTCAACACCGTCTAAATCAGACCATTCAGACCCTTTTGCCAATGTCACTGATGATAATCTCAACGAGGTTATTAAAGGTGCTGGTGAACGCTTGAATGACTGTATTAAAGACAACGTTTCTCCAAGTGAACGCACACCTGCTGCTACCCCGTTCGGTATTGCTCCGGCTAAGCGTCACGCAACCAGAGAAGCTTCGGTTCTCCGAGGTGTTCAGGCTGCGTCTGGCCTTCGTCAGTCAATGCACGGGCTACTACAAGGTATGCAACAAACTCGTCGTACACACAAAGAAACGGGTCGTGTTATGGATACGCGTCGGCTGACTTCGGCTCTTTTAGGAGAAACCAAGTTATTCCGACACAAATCTAAAGCTGTTGAGTTCAACTCTGCCTTTACTGTTCTGCTTGATTCAAGCAGTTCATTGGGTTCTGACATGGTTGAAGCTGAAGCCGCTGTTGTCTCCTTGCTCTTTGCGTTGGACGGCATCAAAGGTGTTTCGACTTCGGCCTATCATTTCCCACATGCCACCGCAAATAACGTTGGCTTGCTAAAAGCGCGTGAACAAAGCTTCCGGGCTGCGGTTAACGCTAAGCAATTTGGTATTAGCGCAAATGGTTGTACGCCACTGGAACAAGCTTTATGGCCTGCGTTCAGTGACTTGCTAAATGCGCGCGCTGATCGCCATGTCATGGTCGTGGTCACTGATGGTAAGCCCGATAACTCCGGGCCTGTTATTCAGATGGTTAATGACGCGAAAAAAGAAGGTGTGATTGTTATTGGTATTGGCTTCGGCGGTGCTAATTCAAACATTATGACTTCTCTATTCGATGATACTGGTGTTGCTGTAGGTTCTGTCTCTGCCCTTCGCGGAAAGCTTCTCGAAGTCTCCCGCAAAGCTTTAACTCGTTAATTTTAAAACCTTCCTAAACAAATCCTTAGCCTCCTGCTTTGCATGAGGCCGGGTTTTTAATTCCTAAATTTATTTTAAATCTATTAAAGGTGATCAAAATGACTATGTCCAAAAATGCATTTGCTCATGAAAATCAGCTGTCCTTCAACGAACTGTTTGAAGCTGACGACCGGACTTATGAAGCAATTTGCGCTGCCAAAGATGATCGTTATGAATTGCGTTATTCGCAACAGATGGCTTACGAAATTATTCGTGACTCTCTGTACATCATGACGGCCCCCAGAAGCAACGTTGAACAGCGTGTTGATGAAATTCTCTGGATCTTCTCTGATAAAAATCAGTCGGATCTGTGCTCTTTCACTAGCTGCTGCTTCTTCGCCAAACTGGACCCAGAAGAGACTCGTATGAGTGTTCTGCATCGCTGGAAGCATGACCTGGCTGAACAAGATCGTTTAATTCAGTCGAACCACTACGATGCGCCATCAAATATGGACTTCGTTGAATCACAGCGTCGCGGTTTCGAAAAATACAAGAAGGCGTTCTATCACTACTACCCGAACGAAGCTGCTCGGAAGTGTGCATAACCGCTTAAAGAATAACGCTGGCATTTGTCAGCGTTTTACTTTCTCTTGGAGATATTCATCATGGCTAAATATATTAATTTTGATACTTCTGTCGTTGAACCACAAAGCGGCTTTACCGTTGAAATGATTGATGACCTCATTGGTTACGTGCATGGCAATTCACCAAAGCGTAGTGTTAGTTTGTTTGAAAACCTACCCGTTTTTGAAGAGTCTTTCGTGATCAATACGTACCACCCAATGGCCCCGGATTCACTAGAAATACACTTCTTCCGTGATGAGACAGGTAATTGGTGGCCGTACATGACCGTTGATGCACTGTGTTTAGTGCATACGTTAACGACATACGGCTACGGTCTGATGGGCTCAGAGGGTTAAGCAATGCTGATACCTTATGTGTCTTTCACATCAAATAAACGGTCATATTTAATCCGCGAAACCTCAATTTCTCAGTCCTGGCCTGATAGTCGCCATGCTGATGTTGAGACCTTTGTGCTCTCTACTGGCAAAGTGCTTCGCGCCACCAACATTAAACGTTTTAACTTCATCGATATTGCTGCACATCAGGATCCTATTCCTGTCACAGTAAACGATAATATTAACTTCTGAAAAGCAAAGGCCCCGTAGCGGGCCTTTCGTTTTGGTGAACTGTATGAGTGCTTGTGCATTGATTGAATACAATAACGCTTCCGCGAAACTGCGTGGCGTTGTCGTTCCGGGTGATGAAGCTTGTATTAAATATGCTTTATCACGTTGGGCAGTGATTGCATTTCGTATCCGCAATACAGACGACAAATTCACCCGCATACCGGTTGAGGATTGGATGGAAGGCATTCAGGCAACTGTTAGCCCCTCCCCTGCTCGCGAACGCATTCTGGCCGCATTGGCTCGTTGCAAGCCCGGTATCTTTTAATTTTCTAAATTCATAAATCTATTAAAGAGGTACGTATGTCTCATTCTGTCGAATTGAGCATTTACGGATTCGTATCTGAAAAGATGCGCCTTTGGCCCACTTCTGATGTTCAGGAGCAAGCTGACTTGGCGTTAATTCATTCCGATATGTTAACTGTGAAATTGCTTAACGATCGTGGACTTGGCATTGCCAATACTGCGTTTGGTATTAATCAGAACGAATCCCAGGTATTAAAGCTGGCGACTCGTTTTGCGTATTGTTGTGCATGTGGCCGTTTCTCCGACCCTAGCCTTGACCTTCTCAAAAAAGAGATAGTCATGCTTGGCCGGAGTTTGTGTTCCAGGTTCTTCGACTCAACGATGGCTGAGGCTGTTCGTTTCGTGGCACATGAGCCCGAGTTCATGAAAGAACAATGTGTTTGGTAATCCTTACCCTTCATTTTTATCTACAGGAGTATTTCTCATGCGTTACGTTACCTCTGACAATAGCTACACCACAACTTTCCCTATCGCTGTTCGCAACATCCTTTTGGAAATTGTGCCCGTTGATGAAGAAGATTACTCGCGCGGTTCTGATTTACGCGATGATCTCGGTGTGGTGATTAATGAAGAAACCTATATTGACATCAATCATCGCTTTGCTGATTTGGAAGGCGAGGTTCGGACATTGCTTGCAATGAACCGAATTGGTGTTGGTACGGAATCGTTCAATGACCCTGACTGCCCTTCGCTGTCTGTTAATCAAGCATTATTGATTAACTTGGCGATGGACTTGAATGGGGTGATTCATACCAGTTTGTACCGGGATTTGTTTAAGAAAAACTCATTCTGCGCGCAGATGTTGGTGAGTATCGTGGAGATGGCTGAGGCTGTTTTGTCTGATAATGAAGAACCGGATGTTTTCAAAGATTCTCTCTTTGGTGGTATCTACTCTCGTTACACCATCGGTTTAAAAGCACACCTGTTTCACTAATTGCTTTTTTGCTGTCCACAAACTCTCTTTCACTGGTGATGTATGAAAAACATATTTAAATTCCTGCCGCTGATTCCTGCGGTAATCATTGTAGCTGCAACGGTATTTTTCAGCTTTGATGTCATGACTATGGTAGTTGTTATTGTTGTCATGTCTGTCATTGCTGCCGGTTGTGTTGCATTGGCCGCTTATTTCATCGTGCTCATCCTTCAGGATGTCTACGGTAAAATTATGAAACTGCGTCACTCTCTATAACTTCGATTTAACTTCCCCTCCGCACAACATCCTCGTTGTGCTTAACTTCCCTCAGTGAGCCCTAAAATGAAACTTAATACCCTTCGCTTCTTCTCTCTTGTTTTTACTGTTGCAATTGCTGTCATGGTGATTGTTTTCGGTAGTCACTTTGGCATCAAGGTGACAGAGGACTTTGTCATCAAAGTTCTTTTGATTGTCTCGATGCCGATCGCGTTTACTCGCAACAAGAGCAAATCGTAATTCCAGCCTAGGGTAACCACCCAAAACCCTGTCTTCGGACAGGGTTTTTTTTTGCTTTTTTTTACCAGCCATAACCGGAGCTGCATTCACAGACAACGGAAGGATGGTAAACAAAACGCAAGCACATGCGATTCCTTCAACCCTTTGAGAACACCGGTTTTTGGCCTCATTTTGCTGGCCTTTTTTGCCGTTTTCCTTGCCTGTGTATGACAAAATGACCGCTCATTGATTCATCAGATGAGGGATTTGATGAAACTTCTCGTATGTGCTCACAGCCGTTCGATGCTCATGCCTGTTTTTAAGCTGCCAGCCATACTCTGCACTGACTCTAACCGTCTCAGCTTGCAGCGTGAACTTGAACGTAAGTACGGCGGACGCATGACCCTCGATGAGGCCTGTAAGGAAATTGGTATAAAACCCGAAAGCATCATTAAGAAGATCGGGCAACAAAGATATAGACACTATCAACTGTGCCAACAGCTTGAAAAAGCCAGGGTTTTTAAGGGGAAAAACTCCTTTTTTTGGACTGACAGGATAGCGGCAATTCTTACCAAAGGTAATGAAGATGAAATTCCAAAGTTTCAATAAAACAGTCATCGCTACCCTGGTATTTGGGGTGCTCTCTGCTCATGCGGTAGCAGAGGGTGGCAAAGATAATAAACCAAAGGCTTCCAACGGGCAGGTTACCGCTGGAGGTACCTCGTTTCTGGATGGAAAAGAAGAAGGCTGGTTCTGGAAAAAAATGCCTCCTGAACCGCCGAAAGAAATCGAACCTGAGACTACTGTTGCTAAAGCGGACAAAACCGTAGAGCAGGACAAGCAAATGCCTGTCCCTGAACCTTCCGTTGCGGTTACTCCTGAAGAGGGGCCTGAAGCCTTTACCGTGGCCTGGTACCGTGAAAACGTACAGAAATTACGTGACCGCGCAATTGACGAGCCAACCCAGGAAAACGTCCGGGCCTATTACCTTGCGCAGCGCATTATGTTGGACAAGGCGAGCCGGTTTACTGATATGGCGCGCTTAGTGACATCTACAGATCCATTGATTGATGAAAGCAGTCGTCGCTCTACGTCTACCTTCGGCGCTATGGACCAGTCTGCGGAGGCTGAAAAAAACTCACGGCTTGTTATAAAAGACATTGCCACACGCGCTGGGGTTTTCTTTTTCTTCCGTGGCGAAGATTGCTCAATCTGTGTGAAACAAGCGGCGATCATGAATACGTTCACTTACATGACCGGTATGAAAGTTATTCCAATTTCGATTGATGGTAAACCAATGCCTGGAAACATCATGGAGAACTGGCGTGCAGATACTGGTCAAGCAGCAAAATTGCAGATCACCAACACTCCTGCGCTCGCACTGGCTATTCCTCCAGAGGCAACGCGGATTCTTTCATTCGGGCCTCTCAGTGCCGATCAGTTGATATCCCGCACAATCATGATTGCACATGACTCGGGGCTCATCACCAACGAGCAGTACAAAAGCACGCTTCCATATAACGACAATGGGTATATCGATTCGAGCATCCTGAAAGATATGCCGGAAGAGTACCTGGAGAACTCGGACGACTTTATCAAATACATTCAGAAGAAATCTGGTTACGCAGCATCTACAAAGGCGAAATAACAGTAGCGGGAGTAACAAAAAATGGTTTTACAACATCAAAAATCTAAAGGGCTCAAACGCACTATCTTAGCAATATCGATTGCTCTGTCGGGTGTGTTCACGTCTTCTTCCAATGCTGCGGATATCAGTACCCAGCTCGATAGTATGTTCGGTTCAATGTCCAATGTAACTGGCGCGGGAGATTATCACAGCATTACTCGTGATGGGTACACTGGTGGGGGCTTTGTTCTCCGAAATAAACTAAGAACTCTTACGCCAGTCACAATCGATCTTCCTGCCGCGTCGGGCGGCTGTGGAGGGATCGACCTTTTTGGTGGGTCTTTCTCATTTATCAATGCCGAGCAGTTTGTTCAGATGCTACGTAACATCGCCGCTAACGCGGCTGGTCTGGCTTTTCAGCTGGCACTTAACGCAATGGATGCAGTTCTGGATAATGCCATTTCAAAAATGCAGGCTGTTGTTCAGCAAATGAACGATCTGACCGTTAACTCCTGCCAATTAGCAAAAGGATTACTGGTAGATACAGCTTCCGCATTTGGTGAAAATGCCAAAATGTCCGTGTCATCCCAACTCTCGTCTGATGGTGTTGTTGACCAGTTCAAGGCAATGTGGGGTAACTCAGGTGGTGGTGAAGCCCCAGAGAAAGTCAAAGGTGATACAGGGAAACGTAAGCCTTGTGGCGACTATGGCAACCTCATGTGGTGCTTGCTGCAAAATGGACAGTTCTCATCTCAATTCGAAGGCTCTGAGCAACAACAGAAAGAATTGGTTATGTCTCTCACTGGTACGATTATTGTTGGAAAAGATATCAGTACAGACAAAGACGGATCCATTAAAAAAAGCGTTGTTCGACTTGGCCCTCTGGCAACTAGCTCCGTGTTGGATTCTATTATTCATGGTGACCCCGCCTTCCATATGTGGAGTTGCGTAAACCAAACCGAAACGTGCGAAAACCCAGTGCAACAGCAAATTGGCTTGAATGGCGTTGCTAACACCATTAATAAATTCTTCATTGATGATGGGTATCTGGTTTCGGCAAAATCGGGTGGTGAAGTATCTAGAGAGCGGCATGAACAGGCTGGGTATTACAACGTTGGTGGCGCTGGTAATAAAGCTATCATTTTGGCAAGGCATGACCTGAACGCCAGTCATTCGTATATTCGAGCCATCTCACCTGTCCTATCCTACTCGGCTGCGAATCAATACCTCAGTGATCTACTAACGGCCGCAGCAACAGGGGCCCGTATGGCGCAGTCTAACGATGATTCTGCTTCAGCTTACTACGAAGAGATGTATAAGTTGATAGAAGATGCGCGACGTAATTTGGCAATTTCCTATAGCACATTAGCGGCCAGATACGGCGGTGAAGAGAAGATCCAGGAAACCTTCCAGTCCTACATGCAATCCCTGCCTTTAACTGAATATCAAGGTGAAGGGTCGGTAGACGGCGCACTCTAAGAGGATATGAGTAAATGACTCAGTGGAACGTATATACCGTTGGTGACATTGAATTTATGCATAATGTTTTCAACGCAGTTGCAATGCTAATGAATAGTGGGATGTTCTCAGATCTATTTCGCATTGCTGCATTGTTAGGGGTGATCGGGATTGTTATTTCATCGGCTATTTCAGCAGGTAAAACCGTCTCCTTCCAAAACATGGCCGTCTGTATTGTCATGTATATGGTGTTCTTCCAGGTTTCGGCTCGTGTCAACATCGAAGATGTTACTAGCGGACGTTTCCGTGCAGTTGATAACGTTCCGGCAGGCCTTGCAGCATCGGCCTCCATCATATCCACTGTCGGGTATTCAATTACAGAAAAAATGGAGCAAGCATTCTCCACTCCTTCAATGACTGAGTATGGTGCATTGGATCCATTGGTGGCAATGACGTCTCTTTATGACACATTAAAAAACCCAATGCGCTGGTTTTTAGCCAACGAAAAACCGCGTGTAGATTTCGCCAGAAGCGTGGAAAGTTATATGAAAACCTGCGTGACTAAAGATGTTATTCGGGGGGCGAAAACCTACTCAACTCTTTATAGAGGCACTCAAGGCGTGCAAGGGCTGAGATCTGATGACCGCTTCCAGCACGTCGTGCTTTATGATGGCAATATGGTGGGCTGGGCTCCAGGAATGGAAGATATGAAAGGTGTATCTTCACAATATTCTTGTGCAGATGCTTTTGATAAATTGATCATGCAACATGCATCCTCTTCTGACATGTTCCGTAAAGCCTACCAGCGTTCTTATGCCGCTTTGGGCCGGACTTGTCAGGGCGATGGTGACGTCTGTAATACGAGCAGAAAAGTTCAGGAGATCATGAATTTTTACAACCTAAGCGGTACAACGATGCGTGATTTCCAAATGACGATGATCATGTACCCCTACCTTCGTGATGTGCCTAAGTATGGATATGAAGCCTCCTTCCGAGGTGCCGCTGCTATCACCCGAACTCAAACGCAAACCCAACAAGCCTTCCAGTGGGCATCCTCCGGCGCGTCTTTCCTGTCTTGGATGGCGGCGTTTATGCCAATTTTCCAAGGGCTAATCTATGCTCTTACGCCATTCATGGCCTTTTTATTCGGTCTGGGCATTATGGGTGTTCGCTTGGTTATGAAATATTTTCTGGTCATTATCTGGACTCAGACTTGGATGCCACTGGCAGCAGTTGTAAACATGTACGTGCTTGTTCACACTCAAACTAACTTGTCTGCCATTTTCAATGGTATAGATCCGATTTCATTCGATAAGCTATATCTGATGCTATTTGAAACTCAAAAAAGCATCGGCCTTGCTGGGAATTTATATGCGATGATCCCTGCATTGGGTGGCTTTATCGTATGGGGTAGTTCGGTCGCCTTTAACTCACTGGCAAACTCCGCCGCTGCGCCTCACGCAGCTGATACCAAGCAGATGGCTCCTGATGTATCGAACGCGCCAGCCATGAACAACCGAAGCGCTGATGTGAACTTCGATCGCTCCAGTGGGTCTGTCATGGGTGGTGCATCTTCCGCATTGCCTAAATTTGATATGAAGCAATCTGCTTCTACTAACCTCGCCAGCGCTAAACAGAACGTCGAGTCAGCCTCGGTTGAACGCTCTGCATCAGAAGGGAAAATGTTCCAAGAGGTTGCTTCCAACATGCGAAATGGAACCCAGTCTCAACAAAGCCAGGATGCCATGCAAGCTGCTTTGGGTTCTCTAACCTCTTCCCAGCGTTCGTTTGTTCAAGATGTCGCTTCGCGTAACGGGACTTCCGAAGCTGAAGCATTGACAGCTTTGAATATGGGCTCTGTTCAAGGTAGCGCTGAGGCATCTGCTGGTTTGAAAATTGGAGGGTCTGGTGCCTCAGTTTCTGGGTCGGCATCCTTACAGCGTAATGAGTCAGCTTCAAAAGGTAAAACTCACACGGCGGACGCGAGCTACTCAAGCAGTGATAACGCTTCAAACAGTGACGCGCTAAGCTCGCAACTCAGTCAAATCAGGTCACAGTCTTCAATGGCTTATTACAGCAGCATGCAGGCAGCAGGACAAAGCACTGCGGCAACCCAACAATACGGTGAAGCTTATAAAAAACAGGAGTCGGCTCAAAAATCCTATTCTGAAGCACAACAGTATTCGATGAGTAGCTCTCTGGGCCAAAACATGAACTCAGCACAGATTGCGCAATCCATTGGAGGTAGCAACGAAGCTCAAGCCGCACTAACTCAGGTATTGGCTGGTCGCGAAGACTTATCTCAGCGGATCAACGAAGATACAGCACGCCTCTCTTCACTAGGGATGACACAGGAAGATGCGCATACATTCGCTCAGTTCAGCGCAGCGGCTTCAATAGGTCAAGCTGGCGAAGTAGCTAAACTGTCAGGTTTCGTTAGTGGAGGTTCGCAACAACCAGAGGTCAGCGCTGATGCTGCCAGGGCAAACCAAGGGATCGCAGCTAACGCAGAGCAAGCCGAAGCGCATATCGATAGTATTGCTGGTGGTGTTAATAATGGTTCAAGTTCTACCCAGGGTCAGGCAGCAGCAGGCATAGCTGGTAATTATGCCCAATCAGCACCAGGCACAGCCCAGGGGCACGTTATTGATCAGCATTTCGATAATAAAGGACAGGTTGAGAATCATGAATCCCGTTCAACCCAAGAACTCAACACTATGAGAGGCAATGCTGCACGATATGAACTGGTGAACAAATCAAATTATGGAATGACGGGGGATGCGATGCCTAAGGTTCAAAGCGCCTTAGACAAGGTTTCAAACGGCATTAAGCCGGGGGGGTTCTCTTATCAGGAAGGTTACGGTCAGGGACAGGAAATGGCTTCTCAAGTAACTGGTGTTGGAGGTGAAAGAGGCGAATACGCTAAAAATGCCATCTCACACTTGTACGGTACCGTCAAAGACAAAGACAATACGCCAGAGCAAATGGAACACGCTCGTATTCAGGCCTTCCACGCTGTCACCCTCGCAACCGGCGGTGAATATGTGAACGGTAGGCTTGAAGGCGGCGATCAGCAGCTAGCAATGGCGATTATTGGCAAGGTAGAATCCACGAAGAGCAACATGCATCGTACTGATGCTCATGTCGTAAAAGAATCTGTCGAGGCGCTGATGTCTGATAACGAGAAGAAATAACCCTTAACATACAAAAGCCTCCAGTCGGAGGTTTTTTTTTGGCCTAAAAAACTCAACCGATATAGAGCATATAAGCAGCGGGAACGCTGAGTACCAGCCAAAACATGCAAAGCGCAATGTCTCTTTGGATCCCCGGTGGTTTGGGTGGTGACTTTTTCGTGCTTATTGGAACTCTGTGAACCACAATGGGGGGTAGATAGGCTACGCCGTGTGCGCCAAATGTACTCATGTTTTACTCCCAAATATCAGTAAAAGAAAAGCACCTCGTTTTGCTGCCCTTCTTTGTTGCCCGTATACGTCATTGATTTATGCTTGCTCAATGGCGTCTCTATGCATTGATTCTCTCACAGTTCTTTCAGGTGACGAAATTTTCTGTGATACGCCTAGCCATCAATGCCTGCAATCTACAAGGTGATTACGAATGATAACCCTTTTTAGGAAAAATTGGTTTTCAAAAACGGTCTGCACGTTGTTCACGATGAGCCACTTGGGTGTAGCGATGTATGCCCCCTACGCTTACTCGGCAAACTCGGCAGCAAATGCTCAGTCAGCGGTTGAATTCTATAAGTCTCTACCCGGTCTTTCTGCAAATAGTAACGGCACTGTTCAGTATGGGGATGGTGAGGCCGTTAACTTAAATAACGTGTATCCTGGCGAGGCGTCATCCACCTCCCTGGATCAGCTGAAATCCGTGTATGGTAATGATGGTGAAACCCAAAAGTTAGGCTTTGATACTGGTTCTGCACTTGCCTCTGAATCGTCATTGCGAGGCGAAGCCTATCGCGCCGTTTCAGGCTCAACGAAAACGACTGCAAAACTGAAAGCCACGGATTCTATCTTTGACAAACACAAAGATTTCTTGGCGAACCAGGATAAATACATGCAGGATCTGGATGACTGCTCAATGACCTCCGAACTGAATACGGACGGTGTTAAGCAACACATTCCTGATTATAAAGAGTGCACTCGCACCACCAGCGTCAGTGGCACCTATCGTTTAACCCACCCTTACGTGGCAGGCTTCCTGAGCCATAGCTCCGGTTCTGCCAACATTGAAGGTTGCGGTGAAGCCTGCGTAACTCTTTGGGTGGGTAGAGTCGGCGATAACTACTGGGATGGTCGTTGTAAAATATATGAAGAATATACAGGTGTTCGCGTTTACAACCCGCAAGCCATTTCCAGTGCAAAACTGACTTACGCAACCTGGGATGATTATATGCAGATCTACCTTGGTGAGAAAAAAGTATTTGCGGGCCCTGTTGCAGGAATGAAGGATGCAGGTACTGATGGGAAATACCGACCTTGGAACTACAGCAAAGGTGAGTTATTCCCACCAGAAACCGAAGGGCCTTGCGAGTTGGATACCAGTTGGCGTGTTGATCCACAGGCTGACGTGACTCAGAACTTCCAGGAAGTACAAGACGGCGATGAACTGATTTTCAAAACACGCGTTTCAGTTTATGGCAATGGTGAAGGCTATGCGAAATTGGAAGTTCGCTACGACCCATCTAAGGCCGTTAGCAAAGATGAATGGATTGCCGACAACCAAGAAGGGTTCAATACTTTTCTGGATGCAGTCAATCAGGGTTATTGCCAAAACTATTCGGTCACCTGCAATGAAACAGTCACACCTGACGCGAATGGCTGCGCTTATATCAATGGGGTTACTGTGTGCGAAAAGGATCTTAAAACACCACCGATCGGCGGGCTTTCCCCATTCTGCCGTAGTGCAACCGTTGTATCTAACTGTGGTACTGATGCCGGAGTGAATAACTCATGCAAAGACTTTGATAATAACAATGCCTGCAAATTTATTAAGTCTTCCTGCATCACAGGCGCAGCTGGTGGGCAAAGCGGTTGTTGGCAAGCTTCTGAGACCTGGGACTGCGGTCAAGATGTTACAGTGCCAAGCACTACACAAACCGAGACTTACCAGTGTGCTGGAGCGGTGCAGTGCATCAACGGTACCTGTTTAACGCCAGAATCGGAACCTAGTGGAGACTTCCAAACGGCAGTCGCAATGCTTCAAGCGGCGACTTACGCGGTTAACGAAATGACCTGCGGTGATGAAACTATCAACGTCAATCGCACTTGCACCTTATTCAAAGGTGAAGCTGCTACTTGTAAATCAGCACTGGGTGGCTGGGTCGATTGCTGCAACCAGCCTGTTGATGTCAGCTGGATTGAGTATCTTCAGCTAACCTACTACACCCTGAAAGTTTCAGATGCGCTGGCCGTTAAAGCGGGCATGTTCGAGCAAGGTAAAGGCATGTTCGACATGGGTTCTGAATTGGCTAACAGTGCTATTGATGCAATCACTAAACCTGCAATGTCTGCACTGGATAGCTTAACTGGTAATGCAGGGTCAGCGGTTGCAGATAAAATTGCAGATCTCGGTATCGGAGAAATGATGGATCAGGCGGTGGGCACTTTAACTAAACAAGTTGCTCAATGGACTTTGGACACCTTTGGTTCGAGCGTAACAAATGCGTTATTCCAGGCCGGGGGCACAGCTGCTGGGTCAGAATCGGTTGCTGCGGTCGGGTCCGACGGCGCATTAGCCAGTTCTGTAGAGCTGTCTTCCACCCTTACTTCCGCTATTTCCGTTGTCGGTTATGCCTACATGGCATATCAGGTTGCAAACATCTTGGTAAACATCATCTGGGCTTGTACAGCAGATGAATTTAAGCTTGCTGTGAAAAAAGAAACCAAACTTGCGACCTTCATCGATAGCTGGTGCCAATCCAAAGTGTTAGGGCAGTGCATTGAAAAACGGTCAAGTTACTGCACGTTCAACTCACAGATTGGGCGAATTTTCCAAGAACAAGGGCGCGCCCAGTTGGGCATTGGTTGGGGTGATAACAAGAATCCGGATTGCCGTGGCTTAACGTTGGAAGAGTTTGGTCGAATTGACTTCCAAAAAGTCGATCTGTCGGAATGGATTGGTTCACTTTACTCAGCCGATTTACTGCCAACGCCCGAATCAGTCAATCTCGACAGCATTACCGGTTCAGGCAGCATTCTCAACGTTGACGGTAAACGTAAAAACAGCCTCGACCGTTTCAAGGATGGCGTTGATAGCGTTGATATAAATGACCTGAAGGATAAAGCAGGCGCTTCAATACAAGTGCGTTAATCATAAAAAACCCCGCTCAGTTTTGGCGGGGTTTCTACTTTCGTCTGTAATATTAGTTTTTGAATTCAAGAACCTTACCGTTGTAAAACACATACGGAGCATGCTCTTGGGAGGCTGGCACAAACAGAGCTCGTTTTGCACCAAGGGCCACAGATAGTTCCTTCATCAATGGCATGTTTTCTTTTTTCGCCGCAAGATAGAAGAAACAGGCCGATGCGTACCCAGAGCGATACTCTTCAGGGCTGACTAAAACAGGCGGTTTTGGTAGGTGCCCGGTTTCTTTAGCTTTACTTAACGAGAACCAACTCCAGCTCTTGTCCTGCCCGCATAGTTCATATTCATTAAAACCTGCCATTTTAGGGGCGAAGGTTTTAAAGGCTTCAAACATTTGAGACTGATCTACTTCCCGGTCTCCCCCTGCCCAGGAACCGAATAAAACAACCCCATCAGTATAAGGCTGAGGTCTTTTCGCGGTTAAAAAACCTGTTAAAGCAATGAATGGATCTTTAATAGCCAACCCACCAACAACATCTGCCGTACCGGCACCTGACCGTTGAGTTTTGGCAACCTCTCCTGCTCTTACTGGATTCTCAAGTGGGAGAATACGCCCGCCGTCAACCAGCTTGTTATAGATGACATAATTATCACCTGCATCTGTAATTTGGCGCATCTCCATTGCACGGGCAAACTGTAAAGCCTCCGACGGATTGGTATCCACCGGCATCGGAACAGGTTTAGAAGCACAGCCCGTCATTGCCATTGCCAGAGTAATCAAAGAAGCGGTCAGAATCTTTTTCATGTTCGGTACCTTATTCGTAGAGTTGCAGGTAAGTAGTTTTTCGTGTTGAGAGCATAGTAACCCCGCCATGACAGCTGACGAAGAAATCTGGCTAAAAAAAATCCCCTATTGTTTAAATAAGGGATCTAACACTGTGAATTTGATTTAAATTGAATCTTTCCAAGCGGTTAGCACTTGCTGGTGGCTGCATGTCGCATCTTTCGTGCAAGGTACTTTAAGGGCTGGTTCGAAATTTCCCGGAATAAATTCCCCTTCCAGAGGGGGGATTTCTGTCTTCAGTTCCGGGTCGTAGAAAACAAAAGGTGCATTCACTTTGTTTACCACCCATCCCCAACCAACAGAATCTGGAATGATATACCCCGCCGTGGAGGAAATGTCTTTCACGATCAGCCGTTTCTTGAACTCGCCAAACTTCGACTTGCAAAGCTCGGGCGAGTCCAGCTTTTGGCACAGATTCACGCGCATATAACCGGGAGCAACCAACTGGCTGCCAGGCAACGTATGAAAAGTGCATCCCTGCAAAGCTAACGCTGTGAATATTCCAATCAAAGTTCGCGTTTGCATTAATGAGCCTTATCTTCGCAGAACGGGCACTTATGCTTTTTATTCGAACGATCACCATCAAAGGGAGTGATAAAGGACATTTTACAATGTACGCATTTCACCATTCGGATCTCATCAGAACGGAAGTCACGCGCCAGTGTCCAGGCTTCGTTCGGATGAAGCATAACATCCGCCGCAATAGTCGGTCTGAATCGCATATTTAACTCGCGATACACTTCAAACGAATCGACCACTTCACTGATGTCATCCTGATTGCTAGGGTCCTTCGCGCGACGTAGATAGATGCTCATAAAGTTGGTTGCCTCCATCTTTTTTGGCTGCGAAGCCAAGAAGGTTTCCGACAGTTTCAAGCGTCCGATTGCCACTTCTTCCTGACCGAACTGTTTTTTCAAATGGTCAATGAGTCGGTCACTTGCATTAAGCGACGTGGTAATGATACGACGACGGAAGCCCAGTTTGACCATCCGCTGTGCCAAAGCAAAAATGTCTTCATCTTTTACGAGTGCGGCTTTCATAGATCTGTGCTCCAATGTTCAAAACGTAATTGCAAATAAGCTGGCAAAGTCATGTGCGGGTTATCACTGCCAAAAACAGAGCTCCACTCCCCAGAAGCGAGCTCCCGCAGCGAACGAACCGGTTTGATATACAGTTCGCCCTTGATGATGGCGTCAATGGTTTGACTATCGTCAAGCCGCTCAATGAAATTCAACGCTTCATCGGAGCCCAACCAGTAAAATGACTCGGCCAGCGTGCCGTTGAGAATTTTCACCCTGATGCTGTACACGAGAAGTGCAAGCCGAAGAATATAGGAGTCATGCCGGACGAAGTTATCCACTTCTGTAAGTTTGCGTCCAGGCATGTAGTCAACTATAAAAACAGGTACGTTGTATGATTTAACAGATTTTGTCAGCTGCGCTAGAAGGTCTTTGTCTTTTAACACTAAGCGATCATCTTCAGACAGAACAAACGGACTGCGGAAAAAAGATTGCGCGCGTGTTTCCAGTGAAGCAGCGCAGCTCAATAGCGATATGTTTTCATTAACCATTTTCAATCAGCCTCTTCCAGATTCTGAGCACATTCGTACCGTACCAACGCGCTTTGTCACGCAGTTCCGGGTTCGGAGTGTGATAACTACCTATTGCTAAAACGATGTCATCTGGGGAGTTTTTGATAGCGTTACATAACACTTTCGCGCCAACCCGAATGTTAGTGTCTACATCCAGAAGATCCTCTGGCTTGCTGACATACTTCCCGTTCCAGCGATAGTTGACCTGGGCGATACCGATATCGGTTACTTTAGATGCGGCTATGTAGCGCTTAAGCGCGCGCTTCGCATCTTCGTAGTTTTTTGGATAGTAGGCACCGTAAACTGCATTATTCAGTGCCCAAGGGCTTGGGGCGACATAACCGCCGCCACCGGCACGCTGTTTGCTTTCCCACAAAGCAACGGCGTATAAGAGATGCGGGTCCAGACCGCATTCATTCTTGGCATGTTTTTCCCATGCCGTTCCTTTCAAATCAACCACCCCAGCTTGTGCCGGGAGTATTTGAGATGAGAGGATTACTGCTGCCACACTGGCGCTTAACAGTAATTTACCCATTTTGTTTACCCCTAACCCAACAGAGTGGCTTAGCCTAAGCGGAACCGCTTACGCGGCAACGCGGTCTCTGTATGGATCGATTTTTCAGCGTTAACATAGGTATCCCTCTCAGTAGATTGAGTATCTACTGATACCGACAATGTATTTTCGCTTCCTGCCTCGCTCTTCATCAACACCGCCCCACGCGGCTCCGAAGACTCAATATTGCTTCCTGGTATAACGGATACTGCTTCTACTGCTTTTGATGCCAACGGCTGAGCTACTTGCTGCTTTGCTAACTCAGGTTGGTTTTCAGAATAAGACGATTGTAGACCGGTCCCCACCGGCGACGAAATATTCTGCCCTGTTTTTCCTCCTTTTGCCAATTTTTGTGAGCGCGGCTTCTCGCTTACCTTTCCTTTCTTGTAGATGTTGGGCGTTGCCTCACGCCCTAACCCTTCAAGATAAGCCCTGTTCGCCAGGGCAACCAGTGCGCTACTTCTTTTGCCTGGTGGACAGGACTCAAGGTACGCAGCGAGCTCGGGACAAAGAATGTCATTAATCGTCACCCGTAACTGCATTACGTATCCTTATCCGTTATTCGTCACCGTAGATGACGGTGTCAACGCCGTAGTTCCAGAAGCCAATTGCGTTGCTTGCGACCGGATTTGGGCTCGTTACAATACGGGCATTCTGGAACGCTTCGCGCACGGCCTGCTCATAATAAGGAGCTCCACCACCAGCGGTCACAATGATGTGAATAGCCCCTAACGCACGGACATTTTTGCGCAATTCTTTTACTACGCCACCAGCGATTTGCGGAATAACTTTGCTTAGCAGCGGTTTTACTTCAATGTGGCGGGCACCATTGAAGAACGAAGCCGCATCTTTGCGTAACGCAATTTCGACCATTTCAGGAAGATCATCACGCCGCTCATGCGGGTTTTCTTCATTGAGAGTGCGAACAATTCCTTCAATGATCGTGCTGGTGGCTTTCAGTGAAGAGCCGCTGGAGCCCATCACGCGGCTACCATTACTGAAGGCCACATAGTCCATCGAGAAAAAACCAGGGTCGATGACCAGAATATTAGATTCTGACAGTTCATCTTCACTGATAAAGCCTTCGCGGTTCGCGACATCGTTGATAACACCAACACCTTGCGGGATTACCATCACTTGCTTGACCGTCACTTTTGTGGACGGATTAATCGTGAATGTACCTGTCAACCTGGCGACCAACTTGGAGCGCTCGTTATCATCACTGGCGAGCCTTACAGGCAAACCAGTTACCAACAGGTCAATGGTGCTACCGACCTTCTCGGCAATTTTTGCCAACGAGCCAAAGTACAGCGCCAAGTACATTTCCGTGGTGTGATAACTGTCATGTAGTTCACGCCCATCTGGACGATCAGTAAATGCTCGCCACATGTTTCCGTTCGGGTAGACGGTGACTTCGTGGTCACGATTGCGCTTCACCAGATTTACATCCTCTTCTTCTTCCGTGGTGGCATACGCTGGGAAGATTGAGACGTCTGGTACAGAAGCAAAAGCATCGCCAGTCGCAATTTTGACGTTGCTATAACCAATGTCCACACCACATACGATCGCGTTTTTCTTACTCATTTGTTAACCTTTTATTAACACAATTACAGCTTGTGATACCCTTCCGTCCCCCCCATCCTTGCCACTTCATGCTGCTAACAAAGTGAGACAGTCGAGATATCACCCCGAAAAATTCGTTCGCCCCGAGACAATCGGAGCACATCATAGCCATTCGAAAATCACAAAACATCCTTTTTCATCGACAAAACGAGGACGAAAAAGGACATGATTTACGGCTATATTTAGCCAATTTTTAAGGCCAGATTTAGCCTTCATTCATGGCCTTTTTTATCCCTGATTTACGGCTAGATATGGCCGTAAATCAGGGCTATCGACTTAAAAATAATTCTTGTTTTTGGTACGGATTACCCCTCTCGTTTTATCATGGGGATAACCGCTGACGAAATTAACTAACCCAAATACAGGTCAGAAACTCACCGATTGAACCAAATTATTTTGAGTGGCAACACCTGCTAATCTTCATCTCTTTTCCACGATGTTTCGGCTGTTACCAGGATAGATTTTGATGGGACGATTTCGATCGCAAGCCGGAAAAGCGCCTCGTTTCGGGGACGAAAAACCTTGAGTTGATGTGCTGTTTTAGTGCTTAGTGTGCCTGGTGACTGGATTACGTAACGACTATTGAACTCTTATGCCTTTCTTTTCGCCATAAGAGTGTTAATCAAGGGAAATGCCACAAGATCACTCTGCTGCCATATTATATACGGGGTTAGTTAAAAGGCAGTGATTTAGCCTCTTTGCCCCCCAAAATCGCAGTCTTGCTCAAAAAGGTATTTTCATGTGTTCACCCAACAACTCTGATGCCTTTCTTTTCGCCATGAGAGTGCAAAAGAAGAGAAACAGTCCATGAGATCACTAAGGCGGCGTAATAATATTACCGCTTTTTTTGGGGGGGCTGAGTTTTTGAACCTATTTAGGGTGTTTTTGCTTTAGCCGGAAGAGATCTCATGTGGGGTAATAATAGGGGTTCCGTTTTTTTGGTCTTTTTGAATTTTTAAAGTGAGGGTAACTCTATGGATGTGGAAAGCTACATCAAGCATCTGGAGGAAAGCGTCAAAGCCTTGGACAGATCGGCTGATGTTTTGACTGCCGAAGCAACGACGCTGAGAGAAGATTTTTGGAAGCTGGCAACGGCCGGTGGTGAAAAAGCGCATTACTCATTCAACGTTGTTAAGCAGGGTCCATCCGTTCGGATCCGCTGGGCGAGGATGACTCCATTGCGAAAGGCGGGAGGGGAAATTGCAAGGGTGGTTCCGAAGTATTTGAAAGTGAACAAAGGGGAAAGCTATCCAGCGAAAGTTTTCACGGATGCTACACCCCGTGAATTGACGCTCATTGTTACTTACGAACCGCAGCTGAGTTTGATCCGTTCTGAGATGAAAAAGAACCGGGCAATTCGCCAGCTGTTATCCCGGCGGATAACAGAGAGTAGGAAGCAGCTTTAGCGTGGGGTTATAGCTGCGTAAACAAAACGACCGGTATGGTTAAAATCAACTCAAGAGGAATGTTGAGAATGTCTCACGAAAACGTTAACAGACACGCAACAATTGCAATCAGTGAAGTGTGCGCAAATTTCACCCGCAACCTGGGTACAAAACACGAAGAGTTACTTTGGGGACTAAAGGCGACCCATGAAGTTTTGGACGGTACTGTCGAAACGGTAATGACAATGGCGAATCACAAAAAGATCGCGGCCGTTAAGGTGTTGGCTGATACCAATAGTGATCTGGCTGCACTTGAAGTATTTGCGAAGGGTCTGCAACGCAACACTCTGGTGTATATCCATCATGCTGATGAATGGGATCAGGACGTTCTCTTGAAGGTGATGGCATTGTTCGGGGCGAGGGAATCGAAATGCATGCTGGGCTTCACTGAGCCTTCACGCTTGTGCTTCGGGATTTACATGTTCCTGGTCAGCTATCAAGTTGATGCTGAGAACAAGGTCTCCCGCTGGTCTCTCAATATGAGCGCGCCAATCCATGAGCTTGCCTCTATGAGCTAACTTAACGCATCGCCATAGCACATCTGAAGCCGGGCACCGTCCCGGTTTTTTACGCCTAATTTTAAACACGTCTCCCTCTGTAAAGTGAGCCTTCAGGCGATCAGTTAGTGAGCCTTTAGGCGACTCTCGGGCTTTCAACGGGCGCTGGGGTATCAAGAATGAATTCGGGATGGCCGGGTTTGTTTTTTTTGCGGTGACTATTTGCGATCGGGAAAGGTGGGAAGGTAAACGAAACAAGAAGGAGCGATTTTGTTTTTGTTTTGTTCTCGATGTGAATGTAATTCGGGTAAACAAAGTGAGAATGAGGTACGGAAATGGCGCTTTGTTTTTTCTCAGGGATTGCGGGCAATGATATGGGTGGGATTGTTTAGGGTGTTGAGTTAGAGCACTTCGCGGGTCGCGGATGGCGGGTTCAGTATGAGGTTTAGATGAGCAGGATGCCTCGAATGATTTTCCTCCGGGGGTTGTTGAGGGGTGTGAATGCATTTTGGATTTTTGGAGTGAGTTTCCTCCGGGGGTTTTGGGGTTTTTTACGGTTTATTCCACTGGGGGTGTTAACGGATTTGGTTTTGAGTCCGTCCCAAAACGGGCGCAAAACGAGGCCGATAACCTTTGCCTGATTTTTTTGGCTCCCGTACTCTTTGAGTCGTTTCTCGGGTGTGAAAGAGGGTTCAGCTTTCCACCCGGTTATTTGAGAAGGAAGCCCTGAGGGAGAGTTTTGGGGGTCCCCATAGTTCACGCTGTTGAAAAGTGTGGAGCCGAGCTTGTCGGATGCGGCGGAATTGCCACAGAGCGATCGGCGCAACGAGCATCTGGGGTGGGAGAGCGCACAGAGGTAGTTGCGTTGACGTTGAGCCTGGCGCTGGTGGATGAGATAGGTTTGGTGAAGTTACTTTGTGATTTCGCGGGCAAGGCATTCAGTGACGAAATTGGATACTCATCATTGGCTTCGTTAAGCAATTTCGTCACGGAGCGTATGGGTCTTAATATTCATCTGGTGATGTTGTGTCACAAGGTGGGTCACTCTGTCGGGGGCGAAGAAAGTGGCTTTATCGCGATTTGGTGATGAGGCTGGGCAGGGTTTTAAAGTTCTGAGTTTTGCTCTCGTTATCCGTGGGGGATGTCGAGGGCTCAAGTGATTGGATTGGCCGATCACGAACTAACAATCAACGAGGGGTAAGCATGAGCATCGAAGCGGCAAAGGCACCGAGTGAGTCTGGATTGTTTGGCACTAAAATACCGGCACCGGGATCTCTGTACTGGTTTAACGTATCGTTACTGTTTCTGGTTGTGGCGGGGATGAATGCCCTGGCTGATGGAGCGTTTCCGAGCCTGTTTATCTGTTTCGCTTTATTTGGTTGCGCGGTGTATGGGTGGCTAAGGCCATTGACAAACGGAGAGCAACGTTTGGTATCCGTTCCTGGTTTTCTGTGTTACGCCGGTTGCATGTGGGCGATCATGAACATTCAGCAGCATGTACTGCATGAACCAATTGGGTTTACTGGAACCATGTGTGTGGTGTTGAGCTCGTTCGTCGGGTTCTATCTGGGTCGCTATACCCGGATTGGGCGTTTCTCGTTGAAGCCTCTGACCGAGGAATAACGCGAGCAATATGCTGGATTTGAAACCGCCTTCACTTGGGCGGTTTTTTCATTTTGGGAACCGTGAACAGGAAAATAACTTGTTGTTCTCCTGTGAGGGGTTGGCCGAGAGAATCGCTGGCAAGTTGTGTTAATCCCGCTTTGTCGGAGGGTGCTTGGTGGTAGGATTGACCACAGACAAGAAAACGACACAGGAGAAGCGTATGGAGTTGGCAGGCAAGGTAAAAACGGCAAATGGTTATGCGCATGTTTCAGTGGAAGCGAGCTTCAGCCGATCGGTACATGGTGAACAAGTAGAGTTTCTGGTTACCCGCTCCATGAATGACCATCACCTGGTGGTCACCCATAAGCTGTCTGGCCGCATGGTGTGCCCGATCGACTTCCTGGCAACGGCATTGGAAGGGGCTGAGTTAGCGGGCCGTAAAGCGCTGGACTCGTTCTTGTTTGGTGTTGGGGAAAAACGTTTTATCGACGCCGTGAGTCGCTCCACGGCGTCGTAAAGTAGATCGGAGAAGGATCGGGATCCCTTCTCATTCGCCATGAAAACGTCTCAGGGCGACTTTTTGATTTAAATCCACATACGATTGCACTGGAAACAAAGAAACGCCTCTGGGAGCCGCTGAGGCGTTTTTAGCACATTTTAAGATCCCTTGGTTCAGTATCACTACATAGGGTGGAATTATGTCTGGGTGTATCCATGCAGTACATAGCAAAAAGCGGATTGAAGCCACCAGCGACGTGAGTACCATCCTCGAACGACTGGAGTCAGTAGGCATTGTGGTTGAGTATCAGTGCCGGGAAGGTTACTGCGGTTCGTGCCGAGTGTCTTTACTGGCCGGTACGGTGGAGTATGTGACTAAGCCCCTGGCCTTTGTGAATCCAGGCGAAGTGTTGCCTTGTTGTTGTCGTCCCCGAACTGACGTTGAGCTGGATATCTAATCGCTTCCGTCTGTTCCGTTCGATAATTCATACACGATATGATTAAGCGCCACCAGCAACAGTGGCGTTTTTTTCTGGTATCTCTCATACGTAATCAAGCGCTCTCACTTACCCAAAAAAGACGTTCTACTGTGGCCGCTCGCTATTCGTCAGCCAAATGCACCGTGCTAGCTTTGTTTTAAGATTAACAACCGGAGTATTTACGATGGCACTCTACGACCCCTCTCAAGGTGTTCTCCTTTCCATCCGGGATGACCGCTTCAGTACCATTCGCCCAATCATGCGCCCAGTAGTTCTATTGGTCATTGCGGTGCTGGTGGTAAAGCTGTCTATGTGGATTAACGACGGCAGTTCCTCTATGCCGATGACATCACTCCCAGCCATTTCCTTCTCGCTGATCGGTAGTGGGGTATTGGTATTTGCTCTCTTTGTTATGCGTATACAGCGGCGTGCTCGCTATCACCTCTATCTCGATTCCATTCTGGAGGAACAAATCACATTGCAGGCCGGTGACATGGATGCTGATTCTCAAAGAGAGATTGAGGCCTGGCAACAAATTCAGAAGAGCAAAATCAGTCAGTAAGCAGTAAAGACCCGTTACAAGTTGGCTTTAAAATCTGCGCGTTAAAGCGTTTATGAAATCGGAGAGAAGATGACTTTGCCGAAGTACACTAAACAGCAGCTTGAATTCCTTCAGGCAGATACGTCTGGTAATTTGACTGTGTTGGAGCGGTCGCTGGTGGCGCAGTTGTTGGCAGCTATGCACGTACAAGTAAAACAAGGCTCCGCCCCGGATTGGATACTGACCCACAGCGGGAAACGTTTTTCGTTCCAAGATATCAACCCTGATGCGATTAATATTGAGGATATCGCGACGGCTCTGTCCAATATCTGTCGTTTTACCGGTCACCTGGATCAGCATTACAGCGTGGCTCAGCATTGCGTGCTGGTCAGCCATTTGGTTGAACTGTAGTGGTCAACTAAAATTGGCCACGGTTTTAGAGTTTTTCCGGTATTGGTTTTCTGATTCGTTTGGTGGTAATCCACCGTTATATTCATGCGGCCTGACTTCGCTGTAATACCCGACGATATAATCCGTTATTGCATGGGCTGCTTCACTGAAGCTGATGTAGCCGGTCACCGGCACCCACTCATTTTTCAGACTTCTGAAGAAGCGCTCCATCGGGCTGTTATCCCAGCAGTTACCACGCCTACTCATACTTTGTTTTATCCGGTATCGCCACAGTAACTGTCGGAACTGCCTGCTTGTATAGTGGCTACCCTGATCACTGTGGAACATGAGCCCGGATGGCTTATTTCGTATTTCCCATGCCATTTTCAGCGCTTTGGTTGTCAGTTTGCTGTCCGGAGAAAATGACATTGCCCAGCCCACGGGTTTCCTTGCGAACAGGTCGAGTACAACGGCCAGGTATGCCCAGCGTTTACCGGTCCAGATATACGTTACGTCGCCGCACCATACCTGATTGGGCTCTGTCACTGCGAACTGTCGCTCAAGGTGGTTCGGGATAGCAATGTGTTCATGACCGCCACGTTTATACCGGTGAACAGGCTGCTGACAGCTCACCAGCCCCATCTCCTTCATTAGCCGTCCGGCAAGCCATCGTCCCATCCGGAAGCCCCTGTGTGTTGCCATTACAGCGATACTTCTTGCACCTGCTGAGCCATGACTGAGGCCGTGCAGCTCCTGAACCTGACTACGTAATACGGCTCTCCTGCCGTCCGGATTGTCAGGCCGGTTTTCCCGGTATCTATAGCTGCTGCGGTGAACTCCGAACACGCAGCAAAGAGTGGCCACAGGATAATGCGCTCTGAGTTTCCCGATCACCGAGACCTGTTCAGGGAGTCTGACATCAAGAGCGCGGTAGCCTTTTTTAATATTTCGTTTTCCATTTCAATACGTTGAATTTTTTTCTTCAGCTCACGTATCTCAATTTGTTCCGGCGTGATAGGGGATGCTTTCGGTGTTTTGCCTGCCCGTTCGTCCCGTAATTGCTTTACCCACCGCGTCAAGGTGGAAAGCCCGATATTCATGGCTTTCGCGGCATCTGCAACTGTATAGTTCTGATCCACAACCAGCTGGGCTGATTCACGTCTGAATTCTGCACTGAAATTTCGTTTTTTCATTAAGGCACCTGTGTTGTTCTGAGGTGAGCATATCACCTCTGTTCAGGTGGCCAAATTTATTAAACCACTACAAACCGCATCTTGCGTTCGAAGCCTTGATGCATGATGCCAGTGAAGCATACTGCGGTGATGTGAGCAGCCCTCTTAAAGCGCGCTTGCCGGACTACCGTGAAATCGAAGGTCGTGTCGATCGCGCTATTCGAGCAAAGTATGGTTTGCCGCTGGTGGAGTCGCCGGAGGTGAAAGTGGCTGATTTGCGTATGCTCGCAACTGAAATGAGTATGTTCGGCCGACATGGTGCCCAGGCGTTTCCGGATCCCGCTAAATATCCACCAGCGGATTTGATGGGGTTACGACTTCTCCCGGCGGAGGAAGCCCGCGTTGCTTTCCTTCAACGTTTCGAGTTGCTTTACCCTGGCGGATAACCCAAAAAAACAGAACCGAGGTATATCAGAAATGATATGCTTCGGCAGATTATAATCCCAACAGGTTAATATCCAATGAAAAGATTGCTTATTTTATTGTCGCTGACCCTTGCGTTACCTACATTGGCTCAAGCTACTACGGCTGAGGGTGAGTTGCCAAAACTGCATCTGAACGAAGAGAACGAGCACATCGCTCGCAAGGTTGCATTTGATTATTTAGCAAATGCAAAGATTTTCATTTCCCAGGGTACGGTTTCTAAAGACACGTTAACCTATGAAGCCATCATTGCAGACCAGAGATGTACCATTGAAATGGAGTTAGAGACCCTCCCGGTTCAGCGCTGGCTCGTCAAAAAGCTCGACTGCAAAAACTGAGATCTGCTGCGCCATTCATATCGGCAGACCTAAGCATGATGTGGTTTGCCAATCTCTTTGCAATTAATCCCCGTTTTAACACCTTCCAAATTTGTCGTCCTTTTAACTTCGTCAGCGGTAAAGGTCATGGTTAACTATTAACACAAAAATAATTAACACATGGAGTTACAATGTTAAATCTGATTGCTCACCTGGCAGAAAGTGGTCATCAAGTTTGGTTCGGTGAAAACGATACTGTGACGGTGACACAGGTTCGTGGTGATTCGCGAGTGGTTCTTGAAAGCATCCTCGCTAAGGAACCAGCGGCCATCCTGAATCTGTTATCCCGTTATGGGGCTAGCGTTAAGGCTGTAGATGATAAACTGCTTATCTGGCGTGACGTAGATGGTGATGACTGGGCCTGCGATCGTGGTCACCTCTATCGTGGCATCAGAGGTGAATATGGTGTTCGCTGGGAAGTGAAGCTGATACATGGCATCAATATCCACTCCCCATTCGATGCCGTGTTCTGGTTTGCTATACCTTGGGCGTCCCGCGTTGATGTGAACGTCCATTTCTCTATCGGTAATTCGCTCCTGGTTGCCGCTCCGGCTTACATCACCCTGAGCGGCCAGTTGGACAAAGAACAAGTTATGGCCTGGGTGAAACTTTCCGGAATGCAAAATGCCACCAGCATTACCGAACGGTAATACGCCATCTAAACTATGGGGGGATCTCCCCCATTCTGTTTTGCCCTCCCCTCTCAAAAAAATATCTTTTTTTCCTTCGATTCGCTTCGTCAGCGGTTACCCGTGGGTGATACTGTTTTTAGAGGCAGTAAACAAAACGAATAACAGTTATCGAGGTCATTACTATGAACGCTATCAACCAAAAACCAAAACGCCCGAGCCAGACTCCGGCTCAGTTCATGCGCATAGCAAACGAGTCCGACCTGTTCAAGAAAGGTCGCACGTTGTGGTACCACTACAGCAGCAGCTTTGGTTATGAGCGTGAGCTGGTTCGTTCTAACACTCAGCGCCTGGCGCATGGCAGTGGTCTGCCGGTCTCGTTCGTTGAGCGTGCCATCAACCATTATCTGACCCACAGATCCACCAGCGTAAGGACAAAAGCGATGAGCGCAATCAACGGTACATACTGGGTCAAGAACGGCCACACATTTGGTTATACCTTTCCTGAGCAACCGAACATCTTAGGCGTTCTGGCAAGCAAGCCGCAGTTAGGTGCGTGCCTGTCTATGGAGCCGCAGCTGATCACCCCATCGGATGACATGCGTAAGGCCACCGTGCAGGACTTCGATTTTTTCCGCGTTGTCGTCCCTTCGGACTTCAAGCCTGAATAAAACCCTCGGTGCTCTTCGGGGCACCCTGCATTGAGAGTTACCTCCATGATTGACGAACTGAAGGGCCTGATCGTAATGCTCCTGGAAGATGCAACGCGTATTCAGCAGTTGGAACCAAACGCCGGAACATCGGCACGCATTCAAGCCGCTAAAAAAGCCTTGGCCTCTGGAGTATTCGACACACTGTTAATGCTGGTGGCTTCCAATTATCGCTTAGCAATTGCAGAAGCTGGGTATGAGTATGTCATTGGCGCTGATGGTTCGCTGATTGTCAGGGATCCTGTCCAATGCAGTAACGGTGCTTTCAAGTGGGTGGAGCACAAAGACGTTGTTCTGCGTAGCAACGATGATGCTATGCAATTCCTCATTGAGCGAAGTTAGGGGGTAGGTATGTTTCCTCAGGGTATAGAGGTGCGCGCACACCGTTACACTCAGGCGGGTGGCAAGCGCATGGTGCAATACAGCACCCCAGGCACCAATGGTTGGCTGATCACTAACGGCAGCGTAAGTGACTTGGCAGATGTACAGTCACGGCACAATGCTTTGCTAATACATGCCCGCGATAACGGCCTATTGGTGAAATCCCTACACTGATTAGCCATTTCAAAACTCGATACCCTGCCCGAACGCGCGTCGAGCGGGGTATGTCTGCTTGCCAATTTTGCGGCCAAGAGTTTGGCTCTGGTTTTCCTGGGGAATGGGATGAAAGGGCGCGTATTTTTTATCGTGATTCACTTCGTCAGCAGTTCGGGTCGTGTGAGAATTTAATGAGTAAACAAAACAAATAACACGAGGAAAACCGATGCATACTTTAGCTGAGTTGTTACGTTACGCAGGTATCACTTCCCATAAACGTACCCTGCTATCCATCCGTCAGCACACGACCAATTGGGGTCGCTCCGGTCGCGGTGTGCGTCAGAAGCCTCGTTACACGGTCTGGTACGACACCGAAGACAATAACGACCGTATTGTCTTTACCTTCGATGCTGTGCTTAACCTCAAACGTACCGCGCCGGAAAAGCTGGCGGATATCGATATTCAAATCAGTCATTACAGTGGCTGGGATCCCGTGAAGCGCAGATTGACCGTCACCCACCCAGAACGCTACCTGAAGGTCGATGGCATGGTTGAAGGTGGCGGTGAGAAGACCAAAGCCCTCTGGCAAGAAATCATCGCGCTGACTGAAGGCATGGAACGTGACGATAAACTGAGTTCGTATGAGATCACGTTCCTCGCAGCTTAATTGACTGACGACTGACCGCTCCGGCGGTCACTCCCCCTTCCCTATACCAATAACGAGGCAATAATGGGATATGAGATAATCATCACCTCTGACGAGGAACAAGCTGTTTTCGATTCACTCTTGGCAAGCGCGCTTACGGGTGTGGCATCTACCCTTTGGGACAATAACCGTCCATCGGGGCCGAGGGATAGCGAAGCGGCTAACGTGGCATTCAATCTTGCTGAAGAAGCCTTTAAACTCAGACAGGCATATTGCCGTCGAGCGTAATTGTATCGCCTCCGGTTACGGGGGCTAATTTCCCAATCTGAGGAATTTGTATGAATTTCGGCACTCGTGAGTACCTGATCAATTATCTGATGAGCAATTTCAAAGAAGGCCAGATGATTGCCATCGATACACTGACGCTCGAAAACGTCGCGGATGTTGCTTCTGACCTTTCCCTGGAACGCGCCCTTACTCCAGCCGAACAGGTACAGGTGCTGAATGCGGTAGTCAGTGATTATGATGTGAATACTGGGGCTGGCTTTGACCATATTCGCAAAGAGATCGCAGCTCTGGGTATTGCCCAACAGGACGGTGACAAATGAAAAAGGGGCTGCGCAAATTTTACTGCACACTGCCAAATGGCAAAGTGCAAGAAGCGGAACTGACGTGGAAAGCTACCCATGCTGTTGCCTGCCGAACTGGAGAGCGTGACTGGTATGCGCACTCGTGGTGCTCTGCAAAATCTGCGGCGTTGCGCTGTGTCGAGTTAACGCAAAAGGAACAGGGCGCTGAAGTTGAGATCTTGGTCGTTAAAGAAGTTCCACCCGCTGCGTAGCGAGTGAATCAAGTCGCGTGAGGTAGAACAATGCTGATACTTACAACCGATCTCATTCCTGATATTTATGCCATACAAAAAATTCATGGGATGGTTCAAGTCATCGCTAATTTTGAAGCCAATAGGCGGGGAGTGATACCGTCAAGGCAAGCTCGCGTCGCATTGGAGGAATTAAGTGCGGCTGCATCCGAGGCGTCAAATGGCGAGGCGAATGCCGTGTACGGTGTTAAAGCAACACCACTCCTGAACGGCGGCATGCTGTATATCGGAACTGCGGTAACCCTCAAGTGATGCAGCGGTAATAAATATGTTTTTTTCATCCTTTTGCCTTCGTCACCGGTTGGTGCTGGTGGATACTGGAAGTCCAACAACTGATAACACAAACGAGGATACACCATGTCTCTGAACCCAACTCTGGTCGCGATGTTCATCTTCAGCAGCTTCAACGAAACCCGCGTCCCACTCATCGTGAATGATGACACCGCGCAGGAACGTATCGACTTCAACGTTGCTGGTGGTGGTGAAATCGAATGTGCCGATTGGATCCGTGAACTGGCTATCGACATCGTTGAAGAGTGCGATGAGACCTTCACCGGGAAAGAAGGGCCGGGCATCTGGTATTACGAAGTGGCTGAAGTTATCGGCGCTAAGATCGCGAACGATGCTAACGAGGGGCACGTTTACCAATGTGACATCGTTAAGTTCGCGCTGGAGCAAACCACCAGCTGGGTTAACTCCTAACGTCCATCCACCAGCCGCCTGCGGGCGGCTTCATTTTATCTGCCGGGAACTCTGCTATGGTCATTAGCAAACTGAAGGTGGGCGATACCGTATGGTCTATCACTCGCCACAAACTGGGGAGCACGAATATTCCCACCGTGTCTGTACACCCTGTCCTGATCGTCGAGGTCAATGAGACCAGTGTTATCGCAAGCTGGAATCACAACAAGCCGAAGCCGTTTGGCTTGAACTCCATCAAGGGATGGAAAAAAGAGAAACCTGTTCTGATCAAGGGGTTGTTTGGTAGTCAGCGCCTTGCCACAAGAGCGGAAGTCGCTGCGTTACAGACTCAATAATTCGTCAAACGTACATTCCCTCTCAAACACAGTAATGCCAGTGCATTGGAGGGGGTGACCTATCTTTTAAATGTGAAAACAACCCCCTTGTTCGCCAACCCCCACCCTGACATTCACGATGCGAATATTTAATAATTGTGCATTACAATGCACTTTTACCTTGTCTTGCGCTCAATTTGCATTAATAATAATGAAAAACAATTAGAGGGCTATTTATGTCAATTCTTGATCAAATCCTGGTCATCGGCCAGCGAATGAAAGCCGAGCAAATTTCTCTGAAAGAATCCATCACCGAAGCCAATACCATCAAGGTCACTGATGAGCAGGTAGATGGCTTAGATAGACTCATTTATAACCATTGCCTGAACAAAACGATGCTCGCTGATTTCTTCGGCAAGTCACGTAATACGTTCACTAAAATTCTGACCGAGTTACAAGATCAGAAAATTATTGGTGAGCCTATCTTCCAAAACAAAAACCACCTTTACACACGATTTGACGTGCAGGCCATCATGAATGAGTTGGGCGCGCCCCGTTACTCCGACATGTATGAGTCTCGGGTTATCGTCGTTGAAAACCACAAAGGTGGTACAGGCAAAAGTACCACGACCGCGACGATCGCCTTGGCGTCAGCTTTGGATTTAAATCTGAACGCGCGTTGCTGCATCATTGACCTTGACCCCCAAGGGTCTATCGGTAACAACCTGATCCGCTCCACCAGCGAAGATGATATCTATCTGACTATCACTGATGTGCTGTTAGCCGAATACGAGCCTGAGGGTGATTTCTCACAGTACATCAACGCCGGTTACTCAGAAGCGGACATCATTGCCAACATTCCGTTTAGCACTCACCTGCCAAATATGGACGTCATCACGGCCTTCCCTACTGATGACCGTTTTACTGATACCTATTGGCGGTTGAACAAGGAAGAGCGCAATACGCTTTTAACGCGCTTTAGAGATGTTGTTATCCCTGTGCTGAAACAGCATTACGACCTAATCTTCATCGACACCCCACCGCAGGACTCACCAATTATCTGGTCTACGAACGAAGCCGCCGACGCCCTTCTCGTTCCTATCACTCCGCGTGAATATGACTTTGCATCCACGACGAACTACATGTTGACGATCGGCGCTCGTCTGCAACAACTTCCATCCAGGGGTGAAAACATCAAATGGATGAAGGTGCTGGCTGTTAATGTCGATGATAAAAGCCAGCACGAAGTTCGCACTCTGAATAAGCTGGTGCGAACTGTGCAGGACAAGTTTATGACTACGAACATCAAACACTCTGAAGCGTTTGTTGCTGCGGCCGAACGAGGCCGCACCGTCTTGGATATCAAGAAGTCAGAAGACCTGTGCCCTGCAAAACAATTTGACATGGCAGAAATGTCAGTCACTTCTGTGTATCAGCAATTTATTAATGAAATCAAAAGTTTTTCGGCGAAAAGTGAGAAATAAAAATGACCGACGTAGAAAGAGGCACAAGCAAGGATATGTATCTGGGTGCAGGCAAGCGAACCGGCTTTGAGCAAAAAAGCGGATTACCACCACTGCGGGGTGCAGGCGCACCTAAGAGAACATTCACCTTAAAAGATGGCCGTAAAGTCGATGCCGAGCATGTTGTCGTTCCTGGCAGTAAAGTATCTGAGCAAACAGTGGTTCACGCCCTCAACCCACGCAACCAGGAAGCGCTCGACGAGAACTCCATGCGTGACATCCTTGAGCAGATCAGGGAAAGAGGGGTGGATACCGAAGGTATCGCTGTCCGCGTAGATGGAATCTATCAACTCATTGAAGGTAGCCGACGCCGCTACTGCTGTGAAAAGCTATCAGCTGATTTACCGCTGTGGGTATTACCAAACGATATCTCAAACGAAGATATCTTCTCTATCATCAGCGCCGCACAAAGCTCTCGCAAATTCTCGTATCGCGAAGTTGGTATGCAGTATTTGAAACTGATGGAAGAGAATGGTTTCACGACCAATGAGGAACTTGCGCAGCATATCGGCATTAGTACCGAGTCTGTCCGTAAGCGGATTCAAGCTGCCCAAATCGACCCTCGCCTGATCGCTCTGTTCCCAGATTGCGAAGGTATCCCGAATACTTTCTATAGCCGTTTAGCGAAGGTGCAGGGTTCGGCGAAGAAGGAAATGATCGACATTGGTGAGCTGTGCCAGGAAGTCCAAGACAACCGTAAGGACAAGCCTGTTGAGAATATTCAGGAGACGCAGAAAGATATCCTGGAAGAAGTAGCCACTATGTTGGAAATCATGGCTGATAAAGCGAAGCCCGCCGCTGCATGGAAAACATCTGATATTGTCGCATTCGAGAACAAGGATCAGTATGCACGAATCAGTTACAGTGGTAACGGCCGGAAAGTCCGCTTTGAGTTTAACAGGCTCAATCAAAAAGTCGTCGAAGACATAGAGCGTCTGATACGTCTGAAGCTAACAAAAAGTCTTCAGGAAGACAGTGAGTAAGTTCTTTTCTAAGCCACCTACCCCGGTGGCTTTTTCTTTACAGCCCTCCCCTCCCCTCATTTCCTGTAGCAAAAACCATTTTTTTCGCCAAAAAAACCAAAGTTTAAAATCGCTTAATAAACAGCGTGTTACGATAGAATATCAACTAAAGCAGAAGAAAAACCAATAAAAACCACCCCCTTGTTCGCCAAAACAAAAAACACCTCCATCCCCCTTCGTCAACTGTAGAACTGCTGGATAATAGAACTCAATACCGCCCTTACTCGTGGATTAAAAATGCAGATCTCAAAGACAACCCATAGCTTTGCCGAGCGTCGCGGTTTGGAACTGACGACCGAAAATAACGACGGTACCGAGTTGCTGTGTATTTGGGAAACCAATAACGATTGGGAGTGGATTTGCAGCTTCCAACCAACTCAAGATCAGCTGGTATTCTTCGGTAATATCTACCTGCCCCAGGAATGCCTGAACGCCATCCCGGCTATCATCGCCGATGAAACTCAGCTGCGTGCGGTGCTCACCAAAATTGCCGAATCACTGAAAACCAAATCCTGACGCTGGAAAGGAAAATCATGAAGACGTGGACGCCGAACGAGAACATCACACAGGTCATTCTGGCATTTGGGCCTCCGGACATTGAAAAGTTTCTGCCAAAATGGGATCTCATCCCTGACGAATTCAAACAGGGAAAGAACCCCTGGATTGCATTCATTGAGCGTTGGTTTTACCACGGGCTTGAATGCCCACCAGCAGCCAAGGAAGGTGTCGAACTGAAATGGGCGCTGGCGCATATCGTGGTTATCCTGAAAAGCTTCGACCCGAAGCACGAACAAAAGATTGCCGGGTGCGCCTATCTTGCCTCGCTCTGGTTTGTGGAGTAAGTGAACTAAACCGCCTTTGTGGCGGTTTAATTTTGGATGTCACTTTGTCAGCGCTGGTGGTGCGATAAAATTAAATCAGTAAATAATAAATCTATGGGATAGAACGATGAGCAGCAAAACCAAATTGACCGCCGAAGAACAAACGGCAAAAGCATACAGCAACTTCCTGGAATCCAAGGGACTGAAGCCGCGTGCTGGTCAACAAGACATGATCCGCTTTTGCTCATCCATCATTACCAACATTCCCGAAGATAACGACAAGCCTATTGTCGGTGTAGTTGAAGCCGGTACCGGCACCGGTAAAACGCTGGGGTACTGCCTGCCGCTGATCCCGTTGGCGATGGAAAAGGGAAAGACTCTCGTTCTGTCTACAGCAACCGTGGCGCTTCAGGAGCAAGTTGTCGTTAAAGACCTGCCGGAAATCCAAAGCCAGGGCGGTCTTAAATTTTCATACGCTATGGCGAAAGGTCGTGGCCGTTACTTCTGCCGACTGCGCTACGATGCGCACGTCGATGCCGAGCATAATGCGTATGGTTACGTTCGCGACGACATGACGAGTCTGGGTAACGAATTCGCAAGTGGTGACTGGAATGGTGAGCGTGATACATATCCGCTGGAGCTTGCCGACAAATCCTGGAACAAAGTTAATGCGGTCGCCAGCCAGTGCCCTAAGATTAAATGCCCGCATTACAAAAACTGCCCCTTCTTTGCCGCGCGTAGCCGACTGGAAGAAGTCGATGTGGTGATAGCTAACCACGATATCGTTTTGAGCGATCTGTCTTTGGGTGGTGGTGTCATCCTGCCACCGCCGAAAGAAACCATCTACGTTTTCGACGAAGGCCATCACCTTACAAGTAAGGCCATTGAGCACTTTGCCGCAAATGCCTCGTTGGATAACACGGCGCGCTGGTTGGGTGACGTCAGTGACATGGTGATGGACATGCAGACCCCTTACGGTGAGAAGATGAATGACCACGTTTACAAGCTGGTGGCGCTGGCATCGGACACGGCTGCCGAGATGATGACAGTTCGCGGAACTCTTTTATCTTCACTCAACTTCCGGAACGACCACGGTAACATTGACGTCTATCGGTTCCCTGAAGGTGACGTACCCAATGATGTGCGCGCACTGTTTAAAAACGGGCTGTACCTGGCAAACCAAATGCAGAGTTTGGTTGAGAAAATGATAATCATCATTGATGAGGCAGGCGATAAAATTGTCGCTGAGGATAATGCCCGCCACAAAATGGCTATCGGTGATTTAAAGAACCGTGTAGAAAACTTGCTTGAAGCGATGAGTCGTTTTGC
The DNA here is from genome assembly GCF_033676005.1 of Providencia sp. PROV252. Taxonomy (NCBI): domain Bacteria; kingdom Pseudomonadati; phylum Pseudomonadota; class Gammaproteobacteria; order Enterobacterales; family Morganellaceae; genus Providencia; species Providencia sp. PROV252. Next base: position 207,364 of record NZ_CP096295.1, read on the forward strand.
TGCCCCGGCGAAGAAAGGTGAGTTTGCAGTACCGGTAGCGCGCTGGGTAAACATCAAGCGTGACAATAAATCCGAGGTCATTATTCATAGCAGCCCAGTGCATGCTGGTGAGCAATTGGATAGAGAGCTGTGGAACGAAGCCTATGGGGTGATCATTACTTCAGCGACTTTGCGGACAATGGGCAACTTCAATGCCTACCTGAATGAAGCGGGTTTGAAAATGGACACGCCAACGTTGCTGGCGAGAAGCCCGTTCGACTACGAGAACAACGGTGTTCTGTTCGTACCCAGGATGCGCAGTACCCCAAAGAATGCCGAGGCGCATACCGATGAGCTGATCGAGTTGATGCCTAAGCTGATGTTACGGCGTAAAGGATGTCTGGTGCTGTTTTCATCCCGCAAGCAAATGACAGAGGTGTGTGAGGGTATGCCGGAGGACATCAAAGAGCACATCCTCATGCAGACCACGATGCCGAAAACGGAAATCGTTTCCCGTCATAAGCTGCGTATTGATCGTGGCGAGCCAAGCATTATCTTCGGCATGGCCTCTTTCAGTGAAGGCGTGGACCTGCCTGGGGATTACTGCGATAACGTGATTATTGCCAAGCTGCCATTTAGCGTACCGAGCGATCCGGTTAGTCAGACGATGACTGAGTGGATGGAGAAGGCGGGGCGTAACACCTTTGAAGAAATAACCGTTCCTCAGGCGTGTATCAAACTTATCCAGGCTGTGGGGCGACTCATCCGAACCGAGACCGATACAGGTGCAGTGACGATACTGGACTCTCGCATCAAGAACACACGGTACGGCCAGAACATTCTCGACTCGCTTCCGCCGTTTCGCCGTGTGATCAGATAGTGGTATCATTCGGTAAACAAAACGAATGAATAGGTGTGTAATGGAAAAGTATGAAAGTGTCATCACTGTGGTATTTCAGTTTGTAGGCAAAGTGCCCGCACCTTTTTCCACAAGCAGCCTGTTTGCCGAAAACCTACTGAAGGGCGAGAAACTGTGGAATGACCCTGGGACAGCAGGCAACCTGATGCTGCAAAAAATTCTGGCAGAGCAGGGCGCAGCCGATCACGACGATGGTAAAATTCATACTCGCACTACGGAGCTGAAAACACACGATGAACGTATGGCTTTCCAAAAGCTGGTGGGTTTGCCGCCTTACAGCGATTTGACCAATGCCGTAGGTATCCTGATCGGTGGACTGGAGAAAGCAGGGCGGTTGATTAGTGTGAAAACCACTTCAGCCACCCCGCTACCAAACGGGGAAACTATTATCTCTACCCGTGATGCACAACGTCGTTTGTTCTTCATGAACCAGCACGGGATATGCTTTACGGTAGATAGCCAGTTACTGATCGCTGTCGATAAACTGGAAGGAGCAAAGTTCTTCGCCACAGAAGAAGAGCTGGACGCTGCTGGTGTTAAGCTTTGGGGTGAGAATGGTACAGGTCGCTGGCGCGTGCTGGTGGCTCCGATCGGGGAAGAGATTTGCGGCCTCTTTGAATTCGGCGAGATGACGACCTTGGGTAAACGGCCGGAGGGCAGGATTAACGAACTGTCGTTGTAAGGCAAATCCCACTATGCATAGAAAGCACCTTTTTTGGTGCTTTTTTTGTTTTAGCTATTCGTCAGCGGGTGGAGTGGGATGATACTGATTGCAGGTAAACAAAACAAACAACATAAGGGAATCATCATGAAAACTCTTCTTGCTGCTCTGCGTGTTACTGATCAGGTTCAGCCTGATATTGCTATCCCGGCTTCAGGTAAAACTACTGGCTTTACCTACGACGCTGCCAAGATCGGTTCGTTCAAAGGTGAAACCATTGCTATTTATCCGGCCTGGTCAAAACCTAACTCACACGGCGCGGCCGGTAACCCAACTGAATTCTACGGTGGCTTGCCGCTGTATTCGACCAAGCTACTTGCCTATCAGGCACTGCGTAACGAAATCGAAAAGCGTTTCGCTGCACAGCTTCAGGCGATTGATAAACAGATCCTGGCACTGGAAGACCGTCCATAACCAATAGGGCAGGGGGGTTCCCCCTGTTTATGACAACCACCAGCTGAGGAACGAAAAATGAAAGAACAAGAACTGGTCACCAAAGCGGAACAGCTTATTCAGCGCAATGATGGTTCGCAGGCAAAAATTGTTGCTACGGCAATGTTTGGCGCTGGCCTGCACATGTCGGTCGATGTCTTCGTGCTTCGCCGCGATAGCGCTGACCAGAATTGGCAGCTTTGTAACGACAGGCCACATCCGGATTACAAAACCATGTCCCGTGAGGATTACGTTAAGTTCGGGCGCTCCGAAATGCTGCGCACAGTCACCGCTGGAGAACTGTTGAAGGTCACTGGGATGATCGGTCAACCACTTTCCAATTATCAGTAAAAGCACGGTTGCAGCGCCCCCCATTTTTCCACCAAACATCATGCGGGCCTGGCGTTTTAAAATACCAAAATAAAAGCATCTTTCGAGGTGCTTTTTTTATGTCAAATGCTTCGTCAGCCGTTGGGGGGAGGGGATACTGGTTGCAGGTAAACAAACTAACCGATAACAGGGGTCACCATGAAAGTCATTATCTTCAGCCTCCCAAATTGCCAGCCTTGCCGTATGACCAAAGAGCGCCTGGCCGCAAACGGTGTTGAGTTCGTAGAAGGCAGCATCGAAATTCATCGCGAGCTGTTCCGCAATATGGGCTTCAAGTCTGCGCCGGTTGTGCTGGTGGAGCCTGATGCAGGCGAAGCGGTGTCCTGGTCGGGTTATCGCCCCGATTGTATCAAGGCGCTGATTGACGGAAAGCCAGAAGGCGATGCTATCTCTGGTTATACCCGGATGTGTGTCATGATCGAGATGCGCGAGCCTGAACTGTTTTCGGCTCCTGGCGAAGCCAAGTAAGAAGGTGAATGCCGTGAGCTATCAAACCGTCGCAATCCCTCCAGCCTTAGGGCTTCAACCACCAAGCGGGGCTGACGTTGTCTTGCTCGCCGAGCTGACACAAGCGCTGGTGGATGCAAAAGTCGAAATGAAAGTGATGCTGGAGCCTATCAACTGGACGCCGCCTTCCGGCCGTCCGGTGATGTACCGACAGGACGCTATCGACGTACTGTTTAAAGCCGGGGTTCCTGTTGATGCGGGCGAAGTAGTGTCGGCCACCAGCAATGCCGTGCAGCCGATCGACGATGCCGAGCTGGAAGCGCTGCTGGATATGCGTGACGAAATGGCTGGCACAGATTCGTTTTACAAAGCGCTGGATGGCGCGCTGGATGGCATTCTGGCTCGCCTGTATGCCGCTGAACGTCAAACCAATCACTAAGAGTATCGATAATGACTGTACACGACTTTGTATCAGGAGCGAGTGGCATTTCACCCTTTGCCATTGTTATGTTGGCCTTTTTCATCCTCTTTTTCGTCGTAGCGTGCTGTATCCCTCGCCCATCATTGGGTCTGATGGTGGCGGGCGGAATTGCTGGGCTGGGTGCAATTGCCACAATTCTTTGGATTAACTTTGCTTAGACCTTAAGGCGATTTGTCATTAATGGGCCATTTAAACCAGATTTTATCGGCTATCGGTAAAACACCAGAAGGGCACGCTACCCTGGGTTATTTTCTTCTTGGGCTGATGAGTGTGATATTCGGTTGGGCCCTTTTTCAATTCAACAGCGAGAATGACATTCCTAAACGTTACCGCGTGATGTTGTCACTTTCTCTCTGTGCAATATGGCTGAGCATAGCCATAGAAATCATCGACCATCTCTGAGGAAAGTCGAATGTCACCAGTTCTGATGAACAGTTATTTTTGCGGTGCCGGGCTGATGGATATCGGCCTGAAGAATGCCGGTATTCAGATCGCCCAGTCTTTCGAACTGGACGAAGATGCCGTTAAGACCTATCGCCACAACCTGGGCGACCATATCAAACACTGCGATATCACACAGGAAATGGTGCTGGAGCAGGATAGCTGCCACGGCATGTCGTTTACCTATCCCTGTACGAAGTATTCGACGATCGGCGACATCCACGGCACGCGAACGGGTGATGAGCTATTCCTTCACGCACTGCGCCACCTGGCTGTCGCCCGGCCTGAGTTCTATGTCATTGAAAACGTGCCGGGCATGCAGGCTTTCCCGGTCGTTATGGAAGCCATGACCAAGCTGGCGGGCTATTTCATTCAGGTATTCTGCCCCGTGAAATCTGAGCTGTGGGTACCGCAGCGTCGGCACCGCCTGATCATCATTGGCACACGACGCCCGTTCGATATCCGCCCGCCGGAAAATACGCGCCCAATCCCCCTCAGCGCGATTTTAGAGGATAACCCGGATGTTCGTATCCCTAAGTCGGTAGAAACACGCCTACAGGGCGGATATCGCGATTTACCCATCATTAGCGACCCGGCCAAAGACGATATCGCGCCGACGTGTGTAGCTCACTATGCAAAGGATAAATCGACACGATTAGTCGTTGATAAACGTTTCCCTCTGGGAGCGCGTCCGTATTCAGTGCGTGAATATGCACGTTTGCAAGGGGTTCCAGACTGGTTTGAATTCCCGGTATGCGATACCTCCGCGTATAAGCAGATCGGTAACGGTGTCAGCACCTACGTCGGCGAGTGGGTAGGGATTGAGATGATCCGCTACATGGCGCAGGTTAGCGATAAGTTTTCCCTCATTCATTAACCCTGGAGAAAAAGATGAAATTAACGGAAGAGCAAAAAGCCGACCGTCGGGAACTTGCCATGCTGGTTCAGTATGCCGCTTTGGCATACGCACTGTTTGGTGCAGGCGTCGCGGGAATTCTGGGAGCGTTGGATATCAACTCACTGTGGATGGGAGTCGCGATTGCGCTGGTTTCTCATGTTCTCATTTTTTCCAGGCCTTCTGTCCGAGAGAACTTCCCTGAAACCATCTATTGGTTATCGCTGTGGGCGTGTGCCCTTGGCGGGCCGATCGTGATCGGTTTCGGTCCCTTTGAACCACCGTTTAAAAACCCACTCATTATGGCCGCGCTGATTGTGTTCATCGTTACAGCGCTATACCGTCGGCAGGAAAAAAAGGATATGCAGTAATGAGCCACTCACCAGCTAAAACCACCAGCGAACAGATACTGGAAGCGGGGCTGCGGATAATTCACACCTGCACGCACAGCGATCACCAGGGGTATTATGTGATAGGCAAAAACAGGGCTGTCTTATCCGATTGTGCAACGGTTAAGGCCTATGACGGCGGGGCTGTATCGGTTGAGTATTTCCGTCCTGGCAATATCCCCCTGGTGGTCGTTAACAATGATGATTGGCTCAAAATCATCACTCACCTGTTAAATGAGCCACCTGCACCATCATCGCTAGGCCGGATCCCTTTAGAACTGGTGAATTTTCTGGAGAAGATTGCGGGGCAAACACTGTCGCCTGAAGCCCGCATCCGCGCGCGCGATCTGGCTGAAGGTGAGTGCTTTAAAAATGAAGTGCTCACGTTAACGACGCTGTTCAACGTCTGGATGAGGGATCCGCTGCTGACTGAGTTCGTCTCGCCGCTGAAGCAATATACATTGCCAGGAGAGCACGCCAAACATTTCTGGTCATGTTGCAAATGACAGGGGCGAAAGCCCCTTTTTTTGTACCTGCAATAGCTTCGTTGGCTGAGAGGGCGGGGCGATACTGGTTGTGGAATATAAGCGCCCTTTGGATGGAAAAACGAAACAATGACTACTGAACAGAAACCCTCGCTCGCGACCGGTGCGCCATTAAACGCGGAAACCTGGGCTGATTTTGTCTCCCGCCTGAAATATCACTGCGTCGGCAAAGGCGTTGATGAGCACTGTACCGCAGACCCGTTGTTCGTCGTTCAAAAGAAACGCCTGATCACGGGGCTGGATATGGACTACATCGAAGACCGGCTGGTGGCCATAGATGATGCTCGCTGGTTTAGCCCCCAAGAATACTGGGATGACCTGGATACGGACGAGCGAAACGAGCTCAACCAAAAATGCCAGGCCGAATACCAAGCTGATTTTCTGGCTATTCGCGTCGATCAGCAATGGGATGTGCTCGGCGAGTTACCAGAGCATACCGTAACCGGCTACGTCTGGGAGTGGGAATACGTCAACGCACACTTCACGCGCGAAGCCGCGCAGGCCTTCATTCAACGCAAAAAGCACGACTACAACAAGTTGGAAATTTTCGTCGATTCGCAGTATTGGGCGAAGGAGTTCAACACCATCCGCGACGCCATTTTGACTGGCAAACTGGTATATCAGGAGAAGAAAGATGACACCAATTGAGATCCAAGGTCTGCTGGACGGCAAATGCATTCCTCGCGACATGAAGGTCAACGAGCCGCTGGTGAATTATCTGGCGCGCAAATTGACTGAAGGCGAGCAGATGCGCGCTGAGAACATCCATCTGGTGGAAGAGCTCAAGCGCGTGACCGACGGTTTGGAGTTTTTCTCCTACAGTACCGACGGCGGTTACGATGAGCACGACAGCGCCGACAAAGCCCGAAAAGCCGCTGAAGAGCATATCGACTACTACCGGGGAGAGGCCTGTGACGGCTGGCCTGAAGAAACAGACCAGGTTGTTTGGGGTATCGTCGTGCAACGCGCCAGTCAGACCGACCTGCGCGAAGTGGGGCCGGAAGACAGCGTGGGCCGTCACATCACTCAGGTTTGTGACTATGCACTGATGCCTGCACTGGAAAACAGCCCGACGAAAGGTTACATCCCGACGTCTGAAGTGGAACAGCTGATGGCTGAAGGTAAAATGCTGAAAGATGCTCATGCGGCCATTCTTGAGCACATCGACGTGACGGACAAAGGCGCGGCCGGTACTGCGGCTATGATCGCAAACGACGCTCTCCACAACACGGACTACCCGGCGATTGAACGCGGCCTGCGGAAAATCAAGAAGGATGCCACCATCGCAGCGGCAAACCATGCCGGTAACATTGCGCAGGAAATGACGCGTGAAACTAGCCAGGAAGTTGTCAAGGCCGTCGGTCGTCGCCTCCTTGTGCTGGCGGAACATGTAGGGAACGGCCAATGAACAACCTGAAGGCAACGATGCGCCGGATGTTGGATGGCGATGATATGGACTGCGTGAGCGATCGCACAGGTAAAAGCGGCGACTACTGCGAAGGCTTTGTGGACGGTATGCACGAAGCGCTTAACCAGCTGACTGAAGGCGTTGCACCTTTGCTGGCTGGGGCTGAAATCGCTGGGTTGGAGCGCTTTGTTGCTCGCATGTACCAGCGCGCTAATCAGCTAGTGGACGACAGCATGAGCACGGCGCTGATTAACCAGGCGCGCTCTGCGGCGGTATTGGCTGAGCAGATGATCAGCGAACTGAAAGGTGAAAGTAGGCAGTTATAGTCCCAACTTAGCAGTTCTTACTGACCAAGTTGGGATTGTACAAATTTTAATGTCTGCTCATGCCGTAATTTACAAACGACATTTTGGTTCGCGAAGACGCCTGAAAACGTTTTCGCCTGCTCTTTCGGAAGTTGTTTGATCCAGCGAACACCAACAACCCATTCTGAAAGCTCTTCATTGTCAGCGTTTTCGTCTGGGTATTGCGCTTTTAATCCGGCAGAGAGAAGAGGAACATTTGAATCAGTAATGAAATCGCGAATCATAACTGCTGATTTGGTTACTTCTCCAAAACCGACATAACCACATCCCTTCATGTAAGCATAAATTTTGTCACCAACTGCAAGTCGCTTAAGCGCAGATGAATACACTTTCCCTTGACCTGCGCCAATGAATCCAAATTTTCTATTATCATCCCAAGTTCTATATTCGCATTCACCTACATTCACGAACCAACTACCAGTCCAATCATCTTGACTTGAAGCAATGACTCTTTGCTTAACTTCTTTTCGTTCAATATAATCTTTAGCCTCCGGTAACGGAATAATCGTTTCAGGCTTAATAAATAGCTCCCCATTGGAATCAACATATGGAGCCAAGCGAGTGCATTGAATGTCTACACCATATTCTCGCAACCATAATACTGCTGAGATGACTTCCGAATTGAACTCCTTTGAGGCCAAGATAATATGCTGTTTAGTGTTAAGTGACGTGATATCAGCATCGATAAATTGCTCAATTTCTTTTGTTGCATCAAATTCTGATTTACCTAAATACGACGCGTATTGCTTAAAAATCTCACTGGGTAAAAGGCTTGAGCAATACGATGCATATTTTATTGCCTGCCATTCAACGGACGAGCCTGAATCATCCCTTTTTAGTTCTACAATAACAAGTGCTGCCGATTTATTCACGCAAAGCAAATCAAGACGCTTGTTGGAAGTAAGGGTGACCTCTTTTCCAATAACAAGGAGTTCCTGGCCTAAAATAGTTGGACTTTTTTCGATCCACTCCTGAATATCAAAGCGTTCCTTTAGCCCAAGCTCCGAAAAGCTTGTTGGTTTTAGTTTGATTAATGACTTATTTTCTACATCAACACGAAACATTGGTTATATCTCCTTTCAGAGGTTTCCCCCTCTTGAATATGCCATACTTGGCACGATAAGGCTGCCAAAGATAGTACGATAGCTCTGCTTTCCTCATAACAGAACATCGGGGGTTGATTGGAGTTCCAGTAAATAAGGAATAAAAAAGATATTAATTTTCATTTAATTCTTCATTACAATATTGACGATGTTCTTCCAAGTGAATTTCTAATGGCCAATGTCGTTTATCACTTGGTAATCTTAGTTTTTGCCCATCAAGTTCTGCATATTCTGTTCCAGCTAACAAATCAGATAACCTAATTAACATTTTGGAATCAATCCAAAGCAAGCCTCGGTCAAAAAGAGTATGAATGTCTGTTTTAAGTAACAATCCATGCTGGACTTGGGTGTGCCAGAGGCCTTCATAGGGAATTATATGAGCAGCCTCTAATAACACTTGGATAGAACACCCTGTCACAGCGCACTTACCCTCATAAGCTTCAATCAGCTTTCTTCTGAACGCTGGCTGGCCTTGTCGAATAACAACTTCACGTAAAGCTTTTAATCGGGAATCAACTTCTTCTTCAGATAAATCAGCAAATAATTCATCCCTAGCTTCCACAACTAAGCGATCACATTGCCTAGGGGAAATAATGCGCTTTGGCGTTTTGCCATCATCACTAATATCCCAAACTCCATGAAGCTCCTGAACATATAGCTCATATCTTGTATTTCTCAATTTTCCTGTACGGAATAATAAGTCATATGGGCTGCCCTGATCAGAACGTGCATTTTTGCGGCTACCAAGATATCTATATCTGGCCTTGCTGTTAACTGTTAATGCATCTAATTGAATACGAACTTCAGATTCCTTTAACGGAGCATTGCTATTAAGAATCCATTTGACAATATCCACTGCTGAAGCAGAACTAAGCTGAGTGACAGCATACCAAACACGAAGATATTGAGGATGAAGCATTTCTTCAGGAATAATCCCCGGAATGTCTGCTACATAAGTTGAAAAGTTATGAAAACGAATCCATTCTCCCCATTGCCGAGAATGAGTGCTAATACCAGTTCGATGGGGCTCACGTTTTCGTATTTCATTGTTAAATTCCTGACGGCTAGGAGCGCGGCCAAGTTTTTCATAAAGATCATCACAACAGTCCCAAACCGCCCGCACTAGCAAGCCAGTTGGATAGCCATTTTTATTTAATTCCATAAGCCCCTCTAGCAAAAATGAATTGAGCTGAGTAATAACAGATTCCGTTACGACGTTCACTATAATTCATTAACGCAACTGTAGCGAATGACAACTATCAAATTAAAGTGTATGGAAGGTTGTGAGTGCCAAACCTTCCAACACAAAATATCCATTCTATACATCACTCATGCCTCATGCCAAAAATCAGATCGGTAAGCAATAAAATAGGCGCCTTCAATAACTTCGTCAGCTGAACGGGTGGGGTAATACTGGTTTCACGGCAAGCAACACCGCCACACAATCCATAAATAATTTATGCGCCATCAGCGCGATAAGGATCTGACATGAAAAACGAACTGCTGGAAGTTGTCATTGCAATGCGCGATTACATCGACGCGCTGCCGTCTGATGTTGTGTCACGTTTGCCTGCAATGCCAGGGTTCGACCGCGATTGGGCTAATGAAGTGATTGATGCGGCGCAGCGCGCTGAAATAAGCCAAACGATCAGCGCTCCGGGTGCTGTGGCGTTCCGTGAACAGATCGTGAAATATGTCGGCGGTCTGGGTAGCTCCGTTATCGCACAATCCGTGGTGGAAGCCATTTTGAGTGCAGCTAAGCGCTCCGAAGCGAAGGATGCCAAAGCATGAAAGCATTATCTATCCGACAGCCGTGGGCATGGCTTATCACTCACGGCCACAAGGACATCGAAAACCGCAGCTGGAACACCCACCAGCGCGGACCGGTGCTCATTCACGCCAGTGCGCAACTGGCATCCAAAGCCGACATGGAAAAGGCGCGGGAGATCCTGCGCGCCAAATATGGCGATTCCCTGATGCTGCCTGAAAGAAAGTATTTATCTTACGGCGCGATTGTCGGCGTAGCCACAATCACAGGCTGTGTCGAAGAGAGCGAATCTCCGTGGTTCTTCGGGCCGAAAGGCTTCACGCTGGCGGATGCCAAGACGCTGAAGCCAGTGTCTATTCGCGGCCGACTGAGCTTTTTCGAGACTGGCCTTCGTCCACATGCGGTATTCAGCTTGCTCGTACCTAATGAGCATACGGATGATACCGAAACCAAAGCAGCATGTTTGCAGGGGGAAAGGGCATGAAACTGTTTCCTATCAATTTCACCGACGAACAGGTACGGGCAATCCACAGCGGCCAGAAGGTGCAAACCCGCCAACTGATCAAAGAAATCTGCCTCGATACCTTCCCGGAATCCCTGACCAAACGCCAGCGCGCGCTGGTGGATAAGGTTTTGCCCCCCAAGTTTGGGCCGACGTTTTTCTGTCGTTTCGGGCATGTAGGCGATCGGTTGTGGGTCCGTGAAACCTATGGCGATTGCGGTGTGCGACTGGTCTATCGTGCAGACCTTGAAGATGGCTCAGCCAATAAAGTTAAACGCTGGTTTCCGGCGCAGCAAATGACGCAGTTTGAGTCGCGAATTACGCTGGAGATTACGGCGGTTCGTATTGAGCCCCTTCGCGACATCAGTGATGCCGATGCGCTGAGGGAAGGCTGTTCTATCAGGGATACCCGCAGCGGTGACTGCCTGGCCGATGTGTTCGCCCGTAAGTGGTCGGTTATCCACGGCGTTGACTGCTGGGAGGCCAATCCGATGGTTTGGGTGATCGACTTCAAAGTCGTGGAAGATGCCCGATGAGCCGCCTGGTTGTTGTGACTTTGCTGGAAGACGGCGGGGAAGAGCATGTTCACTTGCCCGTGGGGGATTTGGGCACGGGTGGCGGCTATACGACTCTGTGCGGCCTTGATGGTGGCCTGAGCGACACGGCGATGGAAACCAAACCCGCACCTCGTGGCGCAAAAGTTAACTGTCCCAATTGCTGGGCAATCTTCAATACCTGCCGTTCGTTCCGGGCAACTGACTTCGATTCGGCTGTAAAGCAGGAGTAATACCCCATGCAGGAAAAAGACATCGTTCACGAGAATGGAAAATTTTGGGTGTTGCGCGATAAAGATGCTTACTGCGTGATGAAGTCCGGTGTAACCCACTCCGAGGGGGATAGTGCTTATGCACTCACTGAAGATGGTCTGAGCATTGCGATCGCACGCTGCGACTATCTGGCTGGCCGGGCTGAAACGACAGAGCGAGTGGGCTTCGCCAAGACCCTGCATTTCTACATGACTGAAGCTTCTGCCTGGTTGTTGGAAGAGCGACGGGAATACATTCAGCGTGTGATCGTTAAAAAGCTGGTTGTCGGTCTGGCCGACATGGCGAAATGGTCGCCGGAGTGCGCTGCTGAGCCGGGTTCTGCTGAACTGAAGCAGATGTACTCCGAAGGGCTGGCTTTCTTCACTGAAAAGGGATTCCCTGCTAATGGGCAAAATTGACAAATACCAGATTCAAGACCTGAGCCGCCTCCGGAATGAAACCGGTGAGCTCGCGCGCTGGGTTATTCAGCTTCAGACAGACCTGGACACTGCGCGCCGTGAAAAGGCCTCTGTGGAGGCGGAACTATACAGGGCAACAGCGCCTATGCCGGTGGCGGAGTATCAATACCGGTATAGTTCTTCCGATCGCAGTATGTGGAGCGCCGGCACTCCATCCCTAACGAATCGCTGTACCAACGTATGCGGGCTATTCATACCGATGGTTCATACCAGTTCCGTGAGCTGTTTGAAAAGCCACATACCCTCTAATTGACGTAGCAAAACAGGAAATCGTAATGGCAATGACAGTAGAGCAGTTAAAAACGCGCGCTGCGGCATTTCGTCTGGAGGCGTTGCGCTGGGAAGACATGGGCTATTCCGAGCAAACGAAACGGCTGCGGGATAATGCTGATGCTTTGGAAGAGCTGGCCGAACTGAAGGAAGCGCCTCCATTGGGTTATGCCGAAAACGGCAAAGGCTTCATTTATCCGGCTGACCGTGCCGATCGCATTACAAACCCGGTGCCGGTGTTTGCCGCTCCACCAGCGCTGCATATTCCTGTCGGGTTTATGCTGGTACCGAAAAAACCGACCGACGAACAGCTGCGGGCGATGCTCGCAGTGCAGTGGCCTGCGATCTACCGTGAACACCTTCGCCACCCAGACAACGGGCCGAAGTCAGCGAAAAAGACTGAAGACGACATTGATGTCGCTACCCGTCAGTATGCTGCGGCGATGTGTGCTTCACCTGAGGCGGATCTGCCTACTGAAATCAAGCAGAGTTAAAAGCAATGTCAGTAATTCCCGGAAGGTGAACCCGGTGTTAGACTCAAAAATTCAAGCGTTAAAGTACCGTGTTCTATCTTTCTGAAAATTATTGGGGTTGTTAATCATGCCAATTGCAAAAGAGAAGCCAGCGGAAAATCCAATTCTCCAGGATCTGGATTTTTTCATTGAAGACCGTTCGGGTATTTGGGTCAAACAATGGAAGTCTGGCGGTGGGTGCTGTCCGGCCACTGATGAAGAAGTTGTGATGTGGAATTTGCTGGTAAAACTAACCGATCAGTAGATGTTGGCTTAAGCCACCCGCGCGCTGATGAAAGTCAACTTATACAAAAGGTAATGACGATGAAAGTAACTGAAACCAAGGTGATGAGCCTTGAGATCAGCGAGCTTCGGGACTTTGACCCGATCCGCGTGGTGACTGAAAACTACGGGCCTGGGCGTGGCCGAATCACGATAACGTGTGAGGGCAAGGCGTGGACAGGCTCCTGGTTCGCAATGAGCGACCGCTCCGTTGAGCAGTTTTTCTGTGACTGCGGCAATGATTACCTGGTCAATTGCATGGCCGGTAACGTGAGCAGCGAAATCGACAATGACAATGAGGCGAATATGCGTTTCATGTTCAGTGAAGTGCTGCGCCTGCGCCGGGAAGGGGAGTTATCCAAAGACCAAGCCCGTGTGTGCTGGGAGGAAATCGACGGATCTGACGATATCAAAAGCACAGTCTGTGCCTATTCTTCAGTGATCAGTGAGGTGCCATACTTCAGCACTGAACCGTGGTACCTGCCGTGGCCGACGGTGCCGAACCCAGTCTTTATCCGCCTGAATAGCATGTTTGACATCGTTCGGGCTGCACTGCAACAGCACCTGGCTTTGGCCGGGCAGTCAGAGGAAACGATAGCATGACCGAACGTGAGCAGTTTGCCAAAGATAACGCCATGTCGATGGACTTTGTGAATTGGTTCTTCGACAACAAAAAAGACAGCTGTGGCAACGTCTGGTTTATGATGGCTGCGGCCATGTGGGAAGGGTGGAAAGGGCGGGCGAGCCGAGAGGCTCAGGCAGTTCAAGTAACAGAACGGATGGCGCTCGACTTTCATCACGCCCTGACTGATGGCAGTATCGGCAACGACGAACTAGAAGAAATCAAGGTCGGTCTACGTGCTGCTCTATGCAATGTCGCCGTTCCACCAGCGCCAGCAGTGCCAGATGCTGTCGATTATTCAGATCTCGACACTACCAGCCAAGATAGAGAGGTTATCGAAGCTATTGCTGAGTGCAAAGGCTGGAACGCCTACCGCACCGCATTGCTTGCTCAGCCTGTAAGTAGCTGTTACACGTTAGCAGACGATGCCCGGCGCATGAATTGGCTGGTGGCGCATCATGTTGCGGTTAGAAAACCGCTTCGCTATGGAAGTGAGGCTATGTTCACAGCCCAAACCATAACCGATGAAGAGGATGATCATCACGCCACTAAGCTGCGAGAACAAATTGATGCAGCCATGAAGGCTGAAGCGGTCAAAGTACAAAAATAACACCTCTCCTTCTTTTTCCTACTTCCCCCAGAAAGTCCTGCTTATGAAGTGACCCCATTATGTCGGGCTTTTTTTAATCATTAACAGCTGATGACCTGTACGTGAGGATATCAAAATTCCCCTTATGTATAGTCAAATGATACTGAATCATATAGATAGGATCAAGTACTAAATGATACTATTTTAGTTGAATTAGGCGGGTATCATTAGGGAGTACTTAAATGATAATACTATACTACTTATAGTAATCTCTAGAATAAAGTTAATAAACAAAGAGTTAAAAATCTATTTTATTAGATAAAAATATAGATTATAATTTTAGAAAATTTAGTTATTTAAATATCATGTATTAATACTTTTGATAATAATTGATTTTTTTAAAAAGCACCTTTCGTGTATGAAACAGTTCAATTGTAATTAATAATAATTAATCTATTTCAGCTAAATTTATAGGTTGGCAGTAAGATGAAACTTGATAAAATTGATATACAAATCCTTAAACTTTTACAAGAAGATGGCCGCTTGAATAACGCAGAGATTGCCAAACGAGTCTTTTTATCTCCCCCCGCATGTTGGAAAAGATTAAAAATTTTAGAGCAAAGTGCCATTAAACACTACCAAGCAGTCATTGAACCTAAAAGCATTGGATATAATTTTTATGCATTTATGAATATTACATTAGATTTACATTCAGAAGAGTCAATGAAACGTTTTGAAAAAGAAATATTAAAAGTAGATAATGTTATTACTTGCCATAATATTTCTGGTAGATATGACTACCTTTTACAATTAGTGGTCAAAGATATGGATGATTTTCATCATGTATCAATGGAGAAGATTCGTTCTATTGGAAATATAAAAGAAATGAATACAAGTTTTGGTATTAGAGAAATTAAATCATTTAGAGGTTTACCAATATAACGTCGCCATTTTACAGACAACCTAATGATAATAGGTTGTCTATAATTTTATTTTATTACTGAAATTTAAACATCCTTATTTCATTCAAAAAGTTTCAAAAATGGAGATATACAAAGAAGTAAGCCAAAAAAAGCAATGTATATTGAAGAGTATTTTTTATACTTCTGTAATGAATCGACTTTATAGACTAAATAAACTGGTATTAAACATGCTACAATCCCATACAGTGGACCCGCAAGTTGGAATACTAATAGAACTGGGAATTTTGTAGATACCCATATTGACAATGATAAGATAACAAAAATACCAATGAGAATATCTAATAATTTATTGCTTATTTTGTTATTTGGTATAAATCGAGATATTATATTTACAATGATTCCTTTTATTGATTCGTGTATACCTAAATATATACCTAAAAATGCAGTAATTAATGAAAAAATATTTAGTAATGTAGCCATTACTTTGACTGTAGATCCTGGTATTACTTGTGCTGCTATTGCTAGTGCCGAAATATTTTGCTCAAATGCAGATACTGCCTGTTCATAGCTTATTGAAAATGTGAATGAAAACGCATAAAAAAGAACACCAACCGCTAGCACAAAATATGCAATTCTATTAGTTCTTATCGCACGGTAAATTGCGATTTCTTTATTATTTTCTACTTTCCTATAAGCTATATTCATTGGATTTAAAATTTGGACAAATAAAATTGAATATAGTGTAAAAGGCAAAGTTAAAAAAACATCTCGTGTAAATGATAATAAATCAGGCATGGCTTTTATATTATCAAAATTCCAATGTGGTATCATGAAAAAACCTAGAATCAAAATTATTCCAAATTTTATAATAACCATTGGCCCTGAGATTTTAAATAATATTTTTTCTCCTTGGGAGGCAATGAACACTAATAATGATAATATTATTAATGGGAACCAAAATGAATCTGATAGTGTTTTGTTAGTTAATCCAAATGTTTTTAAATAAGATGCTCCATCATACGTTATTGCTAATGAATAACCGAGTATTCCTGTTAATAACATTAGAAAATATATAATGCCTAAAGCTATCCCCCAATTTTTTCCTAAATATTGAGTTATGATTCCAGTATAATTATCACACTCCTTTGTTTCTGATAATGTCCTTAGATAAAGGTTTTGTAAGAGATATATTGCAGGATACGAGAGTAATATAGAAAATAAAAATACCCACACTCCTTTAAGGCCAATCTGTATTGGCATTAGAACTATACCAGAACCAATTGCCATTCCAATACATAGAATAACCCAACCAAGGTCGTATGAAGTAAATGGTATTTTAGATTTATGATTATCTTTCATAATTTTCACTCACTTTAATATAGTGATAATAAAGAGGTCTTAATTCTATTTAATCCTTCAATTAATATTTCCCTAGGGCATGCTAAGTTTAATCTTATGAATCCATCTCCATTCCCCACAAACATATTACCACCTTCCAGTAAAACGCCAGATTTATTAGCGAAAAATAGCGATAATTTATCTTTATTGAAATAGCTTGGTAAGTATTCATTTATATCTATCCAAGCTAAATAAGTTGAGTCTGGAATTATAAAATTACATTTTGGGAAGTTTTCCATAAAAAATTCATGAGTTAATTTAAAATTATCATCTAAGTATTCTTTTAATTGCTCTAGCCAATCATCACAATCTTTATATGCTGATTTTGTTGCTATAATACTAAGTGGAGATATAAAATCATCATATAATTTTAACCATTCATGTCTTACTTTTTCATTTTTAATCAATAAGTTAGACATTAGATTCCCAGCTAAATTAAAAGTTTTGCTTGGTGCCATACAAGTTATTATTTTATCCTCATTAGGGAATAATTTAGCTAAAGGAACATGCTTTTTTCCCTTTCTTAGCAAATCGCAATGTATTTCATCAGAAATAATCCATACATTATTATCAAAACATATTTTTCCTATACTGATTAACTCCTCTTCAGTCCAGATATGCCCTGTAGGATTTTGTGGATTAGAGAGAATGAATAACCTTATATTTAGATCAACATTTGTTATTTTTTTTTCAAAATCGACTAAATCAATCTCATATTTTCCATTTACATATTTAAGATTAGAATAAATTACTTCTCTTGAATTGTAGTCACCAGCATTTTTAAATGGTGCATATGATGGGGTATGTATTAAAATTTTCTCGTTACTATCTATGATTAAAGGAATTATTCTATTTAATGCAGGGATAATCCCAGGAGATATAACTATTTCATTTCTATCTATCTCCCATTGATATTTTCTTTTACACCAGTTTTCAAATATTTGATAATATTCATCATTATAGACCTTAGTGTATCCTAGTATTTTTCGGTCCAATCTTTCTTTTAATGAATTCAATATTTCTGGAGGAGTTGAAAAATCCATATCAGCAACCCACATACGGATAAATTCATCATCATCAAAATTATATTTTGCGTTCTTATCATCTTTAAATATGTACTGCCTCCAACCATCATAATTTAGAGAATCTGTATCTTTCCTATCAATAATCTCATCAAAATTATATTTCATAATAACCTCTTTTATTAAATTTGATTTTTATCTCTTATTGAAATCTAGCATTTGCATACTAGCAATATCAGTAAGAAATTATCTATCTTTAATAATGTTAGCCCTGCTAACATAGGAAATTTAATTAATCTTTAGTGTTTTTTTGTTTAATAATATTCACTATTTTTATTATTTTAAAGTGAATCACAAGCTATAAAAAAAATAAGATTGACTAGTTATGAATAAATGATATTTTTAGAAGTTAACTTTTAAATTTACTTTGCTCTATTCATTGGTGTTAATATTCAGTTAATTTAACGTAAAAATACTCCCATTTTATCAATAGAAGATAAGTGTTACAATAACCTTTTGACTTTTATCTATTTTAAACCATATTAAAGATGAAATTTTTTGATATGCTGATTTTATAGCATCAATAGAAATGAATTTTTCATTGTGGATTATATCGAATATTTTGCATTTAAATTTTAATAATTATATTTCTATATGGTTTTTTATTTGAACTCAGTAAAGTATGTCTTAATGTTTTAACAGTGATAAGTATTTTAATAGAGTTAAATATATTGGGTTTTATAATGGATAAAATTTAAATGAATTCCTAGGCATGTGTTAAATTTAATTCTCGGATGTACTGAGTTACCTATATTACTTGATAATACAGTACTACCTGTTAAGTGTTTAGATACGGTAGATATACATATTAATAAATTACTATCTACTATAGATGTTCGAATAGATTTATAGATTGCACTAATAAATACAGTTTATTTATTTGTTTTTCCTCTATTAAACACTGAATTAGTTTCATCAGTTTTATTAACCCCCATTAATACTAATTAATTTAATCTCCAAAGTGGATATTTAATTCTTTAACAATAGCAAGATGAATTATATACTCCACTTTGTTAAAGTATAGATATATTAAATATATTGTTTAAAATTCATTACCAAAATTTACTATTTATGTATACTGAACTTTTACTTCAATGATATAAAAAGCTCATCATTTTTTACTTCAGTAAGGGATTACTTTAAGTATTCATAAAATCAGTATATTCCCCCTGACCCAAAATAATTCGAGTACTAAAGGCAAGTAACTTTGTCGCGAGAACACAGTGAACTTCAGTTTTGTACTTATCATAACGCTACCATATCAGTACTGGAGCCTGATATAATCATGTAATATTCATGTAAAACTAAACTCATTAGCATGTGAGTATGAATTGTAATTCATTGTAATAACTAATTTTTTTGGATTAGGATCCAGTACTGATAGTACTCGAAGATGAGTAACCAGTACTGAAAGGTTAGGTGCTAATATAGTACCTAACCTTTATTTTCAATGTGTTATGTGAATATTCGCGTGCTGATGGTAAAAACTTAGCTATGTTGGAACAACATGGCTAAGTTCGGTCAATTGCTTCTTTCATCAGAAAAATAGGCTCTTTCCCTCTATATACGCTATCAGTCATACTACTACTACTGTGACCAAGTATGCTAAACCTTATATGGTCGGGAAGGTCTGATATATCTCTTAGCCTATCACTCATAGCGTATCGATAGTCATGTGGGCTATGCTTTTCATCTATTTTTTTAAATAGGTTTGCTACAGCATTAGATACTGGATTATGAACAGCCCATGGAAATACAGGCTTCTCATCCATAATTCCGCTTTGAAGTAAATTTTTATGAATTGGTATAGTTCTTATACTACTTGAATTTTTAATCCTCTTACCATCCCTATCATTAACACTTATACAAGCTATCTTTTGTCCTTTATCCGCAATGTATACATAATCCTGCTCTGTTAGCTGTATACATTCGGTCACTCTCATACCTGTGTAATATAGTACCTGTATAAGCCACCACAGATGAGATTTGTGCTCTATAAGTTCAAGTACTTTTTTGTGTGATTCAGTGGATACTGAGATTCTAGGGTTAATTTTTTTAATCTTCTTATATCCCATATTACTAAAAGGATTTTTAGTAATATAATCCCTTTTATCAGCGGCAAAGCTAAAAAGAGCTGATACTTTCTTAAACATGGATTGGCTAGAGAATTCAGACTTATACTTATTCTTTAAAGCCTTTTTAAAACTAGCTACCTTTGGTTTGTTAAATGATTGAATATCTTTATCACCATATAGGCTAATTAAATAATCAATCGCAGCCTTGTTACCTTTAAATGTTAATGGCCTCCATTCAGATTTCATTTCGTTGTACCACTCATCAGCAACTTGGCTAATTTTATGCCCTTTAGCTTGAAAGCGGCTATCATTCTGCTGTCTACTAGGTAAATTCCCGCTATTAATCCAATAAATGTAGTTTGCCTCTAAATGAATCCCTTCTTCGATGAACATATCTCGTTCATTAATTAAATGTGCTCTGATCTCATCAAAATCAGTGCATTCTTTTTTTAATCGATGAAAAGTACTAAGTAGAATTTTTGAACGTTTATGAGCGATTTGTAGATCTCTAGTTCTCAAGTCAAATCGAATTAGCTTTCCTACATATGACTTTTGCCAAATATAATAACCACGAGAATTACATGAAATATACATGAAATGTACATGTGCCATTGGTGCCCCTTGAATTACCATCAGCACGCGAATATTCACATAACACATTGAAAATAAAGGTTAGGTACTATATTAGCACCTAACCTTTCAGTACTGGTTACTCATCTTCGAGACGGATTTGGTCGAAATATACGGCCTGCGCATGTTTGCATGCTACTTTCACGAGTACGCGCATGTTTGCAAGGATAAGGAAATTGGCTCATTTTATTCCATTAACCGACTAGACCATCTTCGGGCGCTGGTAGCGCATGAGCTCGCGCATTTTTTCCAATTCAATACTGCATCGAAAAACTATAATCAACACGATGCAAAGCAGCATCTACCGCGCCTGGATTACCGTACACCACACGGGGAAGGGTGGCAGTTCATTTACCGTTACCTGAAAATGCCCCTCAATTTGCGACTGAATTAATTACTATTTTAATTATTAACATTGTACCATTGCTTCAAAGTATGTATTCCTGAGTTTTGGAGAGTAAATGTATTTAATAATGACGGTCCTATTTATGATCGCAGCGATATTTTCCTTCGCAAAAACAATGAAAGTTGTGCTAGAAGAAGCGAGCCTTGACAAGGAAAAACGTATAGCAGCTATCGGACAAGTAAAATTGACTTGGCTATTCTATGTTCCGGCTTTCTTCTTGCTCCTTGCTCCATTCATCAAATCATTGATGGATGCAGGCTCTGAACAGGTGGACCAATCAGGCTCCAATTTACCTGTATGGCTTTTCCTGGCTGGTGGCCTGTACTTGCTGTTTGGTGCCGCGCTTTTATTACGCAAAGCCATGAAAGAAAAAACTCTCGGACAGATAGGCACTATCCTTAATATCCAGATCCTTCTGTGGGTCGGCCTTTACAGCACATTTGCGGCCTATGACCACTTGAAGTTTGCAGATGAACATTTTGGGATAATGAGCACCCGCCTGATTGAGATCGGTGGTGTGAAAGATGTCACTTGCGAGCAAGAACTGATGTTGGTTAACTTCACTGAAGGTCAAACGACTCCAATGCAATGGCGGTGCCCTACAGGTTTCTCTTTGCTGAACAAAACAAATCGTCCTTTCGTTCCTTGGCCGGATTACACCGAAGGTGAAAGCGAGCAGCTTGCCGCTGCAATGAACAAAATCATGACGGAAGCGAAAGCCAACTCACAGTAACGGAACTCTCCAACCAAAGGCCAGCAATACTGGCTTTTTTTACGCCCATTTCCCATCGATAAAAAAACAATCGAAAAAAGACTATTTTTTTCCGCATTTGCTATTCGTCACCGGTACACGCCGTGTTTAACTGGATTCAGAAGTAAGCACAAACACGTAAACAACCAATAACAATTTGCGGAGTAACTATCATGACTATCAACGTACAACAAATCTTCCAAGCTTCCCGTGACAACGAGCTGATGGGCAATCTGGGCGCTATCATGCGTCAGATGGACAAGGCCCCATCCACGCTGCGTGGTCTGAGCGACTTCGTATCCAAAGAGCGCAAAACAGCTGCAAACAGCGCGCTGTTTGAAGAGCTGAACGTTGGTCGAAACAACGTGTACGCGGTCAGCGTCTCATGGTTGTACGTTGAAGAAGGCCTGAACCTGCGTGAGGTTGATGTAGAGCGCGCAGAGATGTTCAAGAACGCCTACCTGAACCACCCGAGCAGCGTCCCGGCTATCCGCGTTAAAGTGGTTGTTGTGAACGGTGTGACTCGCCTGAAAATCATCGACGGTCACCACCGCTTCACCGGCCTGATGGCCGCTATCGCTGAAGGTGCAGTATTTGAAAAGCTGATCATTGAAGAGTTCGAAGGCGGTAAGGACGAAGAAGTCTTCAACATGATCGAAAGCGCCAACACCAAGCACCTGAAGATGATTGAGCGCGCTGAAGGTTTCCGCCGTCTGGTTGATTGGGGCCACGAAATCGACTCTATCGCTCGTCGTCTGGGTCTGTCCGGCGTAACCGTTCGTCGCAGCCTGATCCTGGCTAAAGCCGAAGAGCGCATTAAAAAATTGGTACGAGACGATAAAGTGTCCGGTGATGTTGCGATTGACGTGATCACTGATTGCCAAGGCACCGACCGTGACGCTTTCGACATCCTGATGGCTTCTCTGGCTAAAGCCGAGCAAGCAGGTAAAAACCGCGTCACCGCGCGCTATGTGTCTTCGCCGAAGAAAGCCAAGGTGAAACCAAAAGTCGTGCGCAAAACCTTCGAAAGCCTGTTGCCGACGTTGGATCAGCTGCGCTCGCAGATCCCTCCCGCACCAACGGCTGAGCACGAAAACCAGATTGAAATCGCTGAGACCGTGCCGGAAGAAGTGGTGCTGCGTCTGTCCCCTGAAGTTGCCCGCCAGCTGATGGCAGCGCTGAGCGATGTAGAAGCGGCCAAGCTGGAAGAGGAAGCCGAACAGGCGGCGAAAGAAGCTGCTGAGGCTGAAAACGAAGGCAATGAAGAAGCCACTGAGGCTCATGACGGTGAAGGCGAGGGCAATGAAGAAGCCACTGAGGCTCATGACGGTGAAGGCGAGGGCGACGCTGAGGCATAAACCAACGCGCTGTCTTCGCAAGATTAGGCCGGTTCTCCGGCCTTTTTTATCTCACTTCACTACACCGCCCGTGCCGTTCAATAAAAAAATAACGTCACGGCAGCTCGGAGGTTTTATGGATCACGCACTGCCTATCCTGCCTAAAATCACCATCCGCGTCATTGATGACGCTTCCTTGGAAACGTTAGCTATCTCCCACTATGAAAGCCGAGGCTGTAAGCCGCGCGCGCTGGGGAAAGGCCATTCCATTCGCCGAAAAGGCAAAAACACCGACGCGTTTCTGGCTCGCATAAAAGTGAATTACGTTCGACAGCTGCTCAGCAACTACGATCACGATAAAGAAAATGCGTATCGTAGCTCTGGGCAGGAACGTGAAGCCTCTTGCATGAGCCAGCAACTGTATTCTGCAATTGCACAGCATTACCCGTCCTTGGCGGCTGAATGTGAACGCCAAATCGCGCAACGAAACACGCTGTGAGGCCGGTGATGAAAGAGAAAAATCAACGTTCGTCCACGATCGCCACTGAACAAGATATGCGTCTGGCTGGTCTTCGAATGCCTCCCCATTCACTTGAAGCGGAGCAATCCGTTCTTGGCGGTCTGATGCTGGACAATGAACGCTGGGATTTGGTGAGCGAACGTGTTGTGGAAGGGGATTTCTTTACCCGTGCCCACAAAAGTATTTTTACCATGATGCAACGGCTGGTGGAATCAAGCCGACCGATTGACCTGATCACACTTGCTGAAGCACTGGAGCAACACAACCAGCTTGACTTGGTCGGTGGCTTTGCCTATCTGGCCGAACTGTCGAAAAATACCCCAAGCGCCGCTAACATCACAGCCTACGCCGACATCGTGCGTGAGCGTGCCGTAGTGAGGGAAATGATCACTGCGGCCAATGATATTGCGGATGCGGGTTACGATCCCCAGGGTCGGAATAGTGCTGAATTACTGGACCTGGCCGAAAGCCGTGTGTTCCAGATTGCAGAGGCTCGAACTAATAAAGACAGCGGGCCGATGGGCATTGATGCCATTCTGGAGAAAACTGTAACGCGCATCGAGCAGCTGTACCAAACACCGCATGACGGGGTGACAGGCGTCGATACGGGTTACACCGATCTGAACAAAAAGACAGCCGGACTCCAAAAGTCCGACCTGATCATCGTCGCAGCGCGCCCTTCAATGGGTAAAACCACCTTTGCGATGAACATCTGTGAGAACGCAGCGATGACACAGGACAAGCCTGTGATGATTTTCAGCCTGGAGATGCCAGGTGAACAAATCATGATGCGTATGCTGGCTTCCATGTCCCGCGTTGACCAGACCAAAATCAGGACGGGCCAACTGGATGACGAAGATTGGGCTCGTATTTCAAGCACGATGGGCATTTTGCTGGAAAAACGAAACGTCTATATCGACGACAGCAGCGGCCTAACTCCGACTGAATTGCGATCGCGGGCACGGCGAGTGTTTCGTGAAAACGGTGGTTTGAGCCTGATCATGGTGGACTACCTTCAGTTGATGCGGGTTCCGGCGTTGAAAGACAACCGAACACAGGAAATAGCAGAAATATCCCGCTCTTTGAAGGCGCTTGCGAAGGAACTACAGGTACCCGTGGTGGCCTTATCGCAGCTTAACCGCTCACTGGAGCAACGAGCAGATAAACGACCCGTAAACTCGGATCTGCGCGAGTCGGGTTCGATAGAGCAAGATGCGGACCTCATCATGTTCATCTACCGTGACGAGGTCTACAACGAGAATAGCGAGCACAAAGGGGTAGCCGAAATTATCCTGGGTAAGCAGCGTAACGGGCCTATCGGCTCGGTTCGTTTGGCCTTCAACGGCCAGTGGTCGCGATTTGACAACTACACCGGACCACAGTTTGAAGAATATTGAATGTTACCAAAGCCAGGGTATTCTGGCTTTTTTTAAACTTATCTATTTGTTCTTATTTACTTCTTCAAAATACTCTCGCAATAATTCTTTATTCATAAAATATAGCTCAAGAATTATGAGTAGCAAGTAATTACCTTTATGCTTATAGAAAAAAGGAATTTTCGAGTTGTCAATTTTAAATGTTTTTATTTTATCTACACTGCCTTTTTGTTCAGGTTTTTCCTCTTTTAATGTATATTCAGATGAATCATATAAAATATACTCATGATCTAGATGCTCAATGAAGTATTCTCCACATTCTTGACTATAAAATATTTAATGTGAATAACTTGAGTAACAACGCAGCCGTCATCCAATAGATTGTAATCATCCCTTAATTCTTCAAATGTTATTTCTTGCTTTTCTTTGTTGTGTGAAACTATTAATTTATCATTATATATCACACCATAAAAACAAGATAATGAAGGTAGCATTTTTATTGATGCACCAAGAGGGGCGCCTCGTTCTATAGATTCCAATCCGAAACCTACGTCAATGATACCCATTGGCTTTAATGCTAGATTTTTTAAAAAGTTACAGGAGATCAACTCTTTAAATATATTTAATAACTTTGGAGAAGTATTAATTTGCAATTTCTTATTTATTCGACTGTCAAACACAGCACCAAACGGACCGTCGTTTTCTATGTTAGTAAACTCATTAATAGATAACAAGCTATACCGGGCAAACTGTGCGTCAACCAGTTTTAGCTTCACTCCATTGGCATTGTATTCCTGAGAAATTGATTCGATATCGACATTTCTTTCTGTTAGATCGTTCGGTTTATCCCTATTGAATTGTTTTATAATACTATCTAAAATATGGTAATACTTATAATTGTCTTTATGTTGTGTTATTTTATTATCATTAACACTTGATGTTTCATTCGGATAGTAATATCGTTTTTCTATAAAATCAAATAACTCAAGTTTGTTTTTAATTAACTTTATTTGTTGCAAGTTATATGTTGCTACATCAATTCTTTCGTGCGCACCACTCAACCAAGATGCATAAGAGCCGCCATGATGGCATTTCCATTTTGTTTTTTCTTTATGCTCATTGATAAAGCTAAGGCTAATAATATTTCGGTGGCTGCGTAGGCAGTTACAATTATTATAAATGTCAGCCCCTTTAATTACGAATGAAATGTCTTTACTTTCATCATTAGAAATATACTGATTAATTATTTCTTGATTTTCATAGGATGTTAGGATGTAGGTGAAGAATTTGCTATTCGAAAAAAATCTTTCTATAAAACCAATTGCATATTTGAAGGTTTCTGTATTTGCTTCAAAAGCACAATAAGCTGCCCCTGAACAGCATAATGTTTCCTCCTTCGCAATTTCGTAATCTGAATCCAATTTCTTAATTATACTTTCCAGTTCAATTTGCCACATGAGATAACCTTTTAGGTTTTAGTCTAATTTATCACAGAATATTATAAATTTAATTATCTAGCTAAAGAATTGTTTTTAGCGCTCATTACTTCGTCAGCTGTCTGCCTCATGAGAAAATATCCTGTAAACAAAACAAATAACAGGTGATTTATGCAGCATTCCTTCAACTTTAAAAATCCGGAACTACCTTCCATATCAGTCTTAAAAGCGGATAAGTGGCAGGCCGTATGGCAAACACTGAAGGAAGATGCCGACCTGAACTATCGTGATGCCAGTCGTGGAGTCAGCATGGCTGATCTCATCCATAATGGCACAGCTTCTATCTACCAAGCCCTTGCTGATAATTGGACGATCTCCCTCGCCTGGAGTAGCGGTAAAGACTCCGAAATTGTCCTGCACTTATTCCTCATGGCGTTGGTGCGCGCTGTTCGCGCGGGAATTCCTATTAGCCAACACCATTACCTTTTGCATACCGATACTGGCATTGAAAACCCTGAGATACGCTGGCTCGCCGATCAGAAACTGGCTGCGCTTGAAAAGTTCATCGATCAAGAAAACCTGCCGCTGTCTATTGTTCTCGCAAAACCGGGGCTCACCTCCAGCTGGACGGGGCGGATACTGACGGGGCGTGGCTTGCCCACGTTCACCAACAGCTCAGTGCGTCAGTGCTCCAACGACTTGAAGATTTTTGCGGCCAAACGCGCCAAAACGGCATACGTGAAAAGCCTGCCAAAATCCGTGGGTAAACGCGTCTGTTTGCTGCTGGGAAGCCGCGATGCAGAGGGCGTTATCCGAGCCAAAAACATCGCCTTAAAAGGCGGGAATGCGAGTCAGGTTAAGATCACAAAAGAAGGCGGCGAATTGTACCCCATCAGGCATTGGTTACAGGGCGACGTGTGGGAGTTTCTGCTAAGCGCCGGAAGCGCTTCTAAGTATCTGCTGCCGAGCTACCTGGACAGCAACAACGACACCGCTGAGCTCTACAAGGCCGCAACAGGGGAATGTGTTTGGTCGGGTTCTGAGAAAAAATCCAGTGAAGCCTGTGGGAGCCGGTTTGGATGTTGGGCTTGCCAGGCGGTCGGTCTCGATAAATCAATGGAAAACCTTCTGCGTTCTGATGACGATCGCCACGGTTACATGGCTGGGCTCAACCGTATTCAGCGATTTTTGTCCAAGCGTCGCAATGCGTGGGAAGATAGGCATCCTGTG
Organism: Providencia sp. PROV252; assembly: GCF_033676005.1. Classification (NCBI taxonomy): domain Bacteria; kingdom Pseudomonadati; phylum Pseudomonadota; class Gammaproteobacteria; order Enterobacterales; family Morganellaceae; genus Providencia; species Providencia sp. PROV252. The sequence continues at coordinate 234,873 of NZ_CP096295.1, forward strand.
GGTCGCACCTTGTATGCTGGAGGCTTCATCAAGGTTCAGCCTGATGTCTATTCACCGCGCTTCCTGGAGCGCCTGCTGCATGTTTGTTGCAGTATGGACTACGTTGAGCAGCTGCGTGCTGAGGATGTAGCCGATAAACTTCGATCGGGCGAACTGGAAAACACCGCCCACAACCGCCGCATGGCGTCACCTCAATTTCGCATTGTCAGTGAGGTTGCGTTAATCCATATAGACTTCATGTGGTCATTCCACCATTTTAACGAAAAACCGTTTCATGCTCTGGAAATCTATCGCCGCGTCTGGGCAAAAGGTGAGCTCGACTTACTGGAAGATGAGCCTGAAATGCCTGTCACCCCAAAGACCCCTATGCCCAAAGCATTGTGGGTCAAGGTCGGGCAGTTTGGTAATGATTCCGGTATGGATGGCCTGGCTGATCCCATCGCTGAAATGGCCTATTTTAACGGTGCCGACGATGAGCGTGCCAGCCGCATTATCAATACGCCGAACGGAAAACGTCGCGTGGTTAGCTTCAGCGAGGACAGTGAAGTGACCATCGACGCGGATGCTGCTGAGTTCATCATTTGGGAGGAATATCCTCGACTGCGTGAAGCGGTATTGGCTGGGCAATACACCTCCGGCAGTGCTGCTCAATTTTATCTGCGCTTCGGTGCAGTTTCCCTGTGCAAAGGAAAGTCAGCACTGTACAACCGCATGATGCAGCGCGGCCAAACTTATCGCAGCCTGGGCTTAAACGGCCATCAGACAATGGATGGGATTGCGTCTCGTAAAGACCTGCGTGTACTAACGACGGAACGCTATCAGTTTCTGATCGCCAACAAAGTGAACGCCAGTATCATCCGTCTACGCTGGTGGGCTAATCTGGCATTCACCATGCAGTGGCACTTGGCGAATCAGACCTCAACCGGTCAATGGATCCGTGCATCTTTGACGCGCGAGGATGAACTATCCATGCAGCAAGAGAAAAATAGGGCCAAAAACACACTTTCGGTTTTCGTGATCGGGCATACCAGTGCTTGGTGCTCGTTGAAGCTGAGTAAGTCCGGCACGTCCACTGAGCGCGCTTTTCGTCGTTACCATCAACATACTCGTCGTAATGCAATTACAAGCTGCCAGGGGCTCTCTCAGCATCTGAGAGAAGTGATCGTCAATCAACTGAAACTGGAGTATCTGCGGATGCTGTGGCGACTGGATGATGGCTTGATGCTGAAGCATGACTCCGATCCCATCACCAAAATGGCTGGGCGGGACCCTGTTGCGCTAAGCAAACACTTCCGTCTCGTGGTGAGAACAATGGAGCGCTTCGTTCAGGAGGCAGCGTGAAACGCTTAATTTCGTCGGCAGTACAAGTTGAGTCAGTATTGAAGTTTACTATTCATACAGGATATGAATGATGAAAACGAATATGACCGATGTGTTGTTAGATGGTGCGTTGATTATGGTGTTAGGGGGCGCTCTGATCGCTGGGTTCGAATTGATGCCCAGCCAGGAGAAAACCGATTCTGTCATCGCTGAATACCGAGTCGATATTGAAAAACGTGACGGGTTAAGCCTGTACAGTAACAAAAGTACCGTCCGTATTGATGTAGTGGGTGAGATCCCGGCAGAAAAAGATCTGCCTCTGCCCGGCGAGCGTGTCGCGTTGATGCTCTACGACAAAAGTCAGGCGCAAATGTGTCAGGACAATCGTTGCATGGATGTGGACGTTATTATCACAAAACCTGCTTTTTTACGGAGGCATCATGAGCCTGGCAAACAATCGGCCTCAAATTAACTATCTTAAATTAATTAAGGCGGAAAAATTCCCTCCGGGGATCTGCGTTAAGTCACTCTCGGTTTTCGAACGCGACACATTGCGCGTGGCTTTAACCATGATGGCGCACTGGAACAATTATCCGGAGTCGCCAGTCCACATGCGGCCAGAGTGGTCAGCACAGGTGTCTCGGCTCTTGATTGAAACGATGAAGGAGCGGGACGAACTGAGAGCACACTTGAAGAGTCTCGGTGCTGAAGTGCCTGAGAAAGTAGTGAAAATGTCCGACATGACATTTCAGCAACTCATGTTGAAGTGCAACTGTAGTTGAGAAATTCACCCATTCCGAAAATGAGGTTTTCATGAATCCGACACCTGAAAAAACGAATGCTGGGCCTGATGTTGATGGTACCCGCAACGCCAATATTCTGACCAACCATGCCCGACTCGTGGACATGAAAAATCGCCTTTCATTCTGGGGGGCAGGCGTGAGCTTAACACCGGATGAACAGCTGGCGCTGATCCAGTTCCGGCTTCAGCACTTCTCAGACGATGTGCTTCCGCAATGCATTAAAGAGATTGCCGATGAACTGGGGTGTAAGCCAGATAATGAAGCGATGCTGCAATCGATTGACGATCTGCGTGTAGCGGCAGGTGAACGTGAAGCTATGGCACGTCGTGCTGGTGTCACTGTTTGCGAAATGAATCTCGTATTAGCACGTCCGGAAAGTGTGGTGAAGGCAGTTCCTGAAATGGTCATTGACCAAGTGTGTCATATTGCGGCCGAAATTCACAATAGGGGGGCGGGAGTGGGGGATGATAAAGCCCAAACCACCATTGATCGCATTCGTGAAGTGTTAACCAACGTCGGCCAGTAATTTCAGTGGGTGGGATTACCCACCCATTTCCACAAACTAACTTTGTTTTTCGATTTCCGTTGTGTTTACCCCTTTGTCAGCTGCATGGGAGGCTTGATACTGAAAGTCTGATACGCAAAGGAATAAACACTGATGAATTACTCACACATTCCCATGTCTTCCCGTGAAGAGCATTATGCTTTTTTAAAGTCTCACTATCACCATGCCCGTTTTGAAGGCCGTAATAATGCATCCTGGGGTGAGGACTACTCTCAGCGTATTGCTAATAGCGACTATCTAGAATTGGAAAAAAATGGTTATGCGCTGATCTCCAATCACGAGTCTGCTACCCGTGAAGCGGTGTTCTATCATCGTTCACTGGTCGGTTATGGCACGATGAGTTTGATGTGTGATAGCGCTTGTAACGCCCCTGAGGCGATTTGCCTGCAAGTTTCAGTTCCTGCTCACTTAGCTCCAAAGATCCCTGGAAAATCACTTAGCGAGCTTTTGGCGAAGCTTAAGCGGGACATTATGGGTACGTTTCCATTGTGTCGGGTAGAACTCGCTTCTGGCTCTAAAGAAATTTGCATCGAAGTATTCCAAGCCGAAGAAGTGATCTCAAAAGAGATCGTTGGTTTCACAAGCACGATCATTTCAAATTGGTCACAAGGGTAAAATATGACGTATTTAGAAGAAGTTTTTGCAGGTGTAGAGCGAAATAAAGGGAAAGAATTGGCTGACCTGTTTCGCTCTGCTGAGGCTCAAATTGCCCGTGCTGAACAGGGTTCCACTGAATCGGATGACAATGCATATGACCTTCGTCAACAAGAAGGTCTGAAGGTTACAGAAGCATTGATCAGAGCTGGTGGTTTGTCTGGAAAGACTATTGAGATCATTCGTTATAGTAAGACATCAACTCAGGTAGAAATTCGTGATGCGGATGGTTGCCTGGTGTGGCGTGATTTTACATTCACTAATGATTTTGTTTTTGGTCTGGCAAAAAATATTGCTTTTTAAATAAATTCGATCCCGTGTGGCTACTTAAACTTTAAGCGGATTGCATTCCAGATGTCCGCTTTTCAAATAGTTATACCCATTATTCACAGGGATGATCTAATAATTGGATCTTTTGATCTAATAACTGATCTAAAAAGACCTAAGGGATCTAAGGGCGAGATTGATTAATACTATCAAAGTATTATAGAACATTTTTCCCCCGCAAACATGCTGTTTCCTCCTGCAAATATGTAAGTTCTCCTTGCAAGTATGTAAGATCATCCTGCAAACATGCATATTTTCCCTTGCAAACATGCAAATCATTCCCCTGCAAACATGTATATGTTACTTCCGGCTGTGGACAAATAAAGGAAACCAAATCCTTATAGTTAATCTTTAAAATCAATCAATTAAAGGTGGTTTTTGATTTATGCAAGAATGAAGGAAAGGAGTTATTACTGAATAATCCACTGATTTCTAGGGACGGAAAGGCATCGGTTTTTAATAGAGATGCGGAGTGAAAAAGTAGGATTTGAAATTATTTTTCCCAATGGAAATACATTTAGAGTTTTTAAAGTAAATTGAAGGGTGGTAAGGAAGTTATCCCCGTTATTAACAGGAGTGATCTAATAATTGGATCTATTGTGATCTTAAATAACTAAAAACAACTAAGTGATCTAAGGTTGATATTTTATTTTATTTTCAACCAGTTGCAGAGTTAAATTCCCTTGCAAACATGTTATTTCCCCTTGCAAACATGCAAGATCAGCTTACAAACATGCATTTTTCCCTTGCAAATATGCTGATTTCCTCCTGCAAACATGTTATACATCCCCCTGCAAATATGCAAAGGCTCAAAATGCCTGTTAACAAATAATAATATTTTAGGAATAACTATGGCTAAGGATATTAATGATTTAGGCCTGTCTGTGGAAGTAAAAAACAAGACGACGGGCGAAATTGATTACATATCATCAACAGATACGCGATCGATTCAACCTATCTCACTGCTTAGGCTTAGTGTTTTTAGTCCCGTTAGTAGCAGGGAAAAGAAAAATGTTGGTAGCAGGGTGATGGATGCTTCGGAAGAGCTGAGAAACCTTGAGATTGTTAATAGCGAAGGTTATGACAGAGTCACCATATCTGGGCCTAAATTAGATATGGATACAGACTTTCGTATCTGGCTTTCAATAATTCAGTCACTCAGTGAATATCCAATGGTAGACAATAAAGTTGTGCTTCCCTTCAGTGATTTTGCAAAGATGTGTGATTACAACACAAGGCAAATTAACAAAATCCTGAAAGAAAGGGTCGCTAAATCACTTCGAAAAATTACATCCACTTCAATATCTGTGTACAAAGATACTGGCGATGATTTGATTAGTGCTACAACTCACTTGTTGAATTTCTCCAGGGTGGATACAGCTGCAAACGAAGTTATTTTGGAATTCAATCCAAAATTAAGTGACTTGTACAAAATGGACTACAAGCGCGTTCTGAAGCTGAAGGTATTCCCTGCGATCAAAAGAAATGAAGTGGCAAAGGCTATCTATGCTTTTCTTGAAGGGTTGCCAAACAGTGAGAATAGGGTGCAGATAGTCTCATTTGAAAGGTTGATGAAGCGTTTAAATATGCGCTCAGACCCTTATAAGCAACTTGAAATGGTTAGAAGGGCAATGAAGTTATTAGAAGACGTCAAATACCTCAAGTACACTGAAGGCTATAGGGTGTCGAAAGGAAAGCGACAAGTTTTTTTCTCAATCAATTCGCGTGACCCAGATTTGTTGAAAAATACCGACCTGGATTAAGTATATTCCAGGGCGTATGCGTCCCCCTGCAAACATGTTATTGAGGAACCGTGATTTCCTCCTGCAAACATGCTGTTCCCTTGCAAACATGTCGTGGAAGGGCAGTTATATCCCCTTGCAAAGATGCTATTCCCTTGCAAACATGCAGCGAAGGGGCAGTTATATCCCCTTGCAAATATGCTGTTCCCCTGCAAACATGCAGCGGAGGGGCAGTTATATCCCCTTGCAAATATGCTGTTCCCCTGCAAACATGCAGCGGAACGGCAGTTATATCCCCCCTGCAAATATGCTTTTCCCTGCAAACATGCAGTAGTAGGCTGAGTTTATCCCCTTGCAAATATGCATTCCCCTGCAAACATGCAGCGGAACGGCAGTGAATTTCCCCTGCAAACATGTAGGGGAGGGGCTGGAGTTTCCCCCCTGCAAATATGCTTTTCCCCTGCAAATATGTAGGGGAGGGGCTGGAGTTTCCCCCCTGCAAATATGCATTCCCCTGCAAACATGCAGCGGAACGGCAGTGAATTTCCCCTGCAAATATGCTTTTCCCCTGCAAACATGTAGGGGAGGGGCTGGAGTTTCCCCCTGCAAATATGCATTCCCCTGCAAACATGCAGCGGAACGGCAGGGAATTTCCCCTGCAAATATGCTATTCCCCTGCAAATATGCAGCGGAACGGCAGTGTTATTCCCCTGCAAATATGCTATTCCCGTGCAAAGATGCAGCGGAACGGCAGTGTTATTCCCCTACAAATATGCTATTCCCCTGCAAACATGCAGCGGAGGGGGCTGAGTTTACCCCCTGCAAATATGCTATTCCCCTGCAAACATGCAGCGGAGGGGCTGAGTTTACCCCCTGCAAATATGCTATTCCCCTGCAAACATGCAGCGTAGGAGCTGATTTTACCCCTTGCAAGTATGCTGTTTTTCGCAGACGCGTAACGATGGGGCGGAGTTTCCTCCTGCAAACATGCAGGTGAATGAAGGTGGTTTCGCCCTGCAAACATGCGCTGGTCAGATCCCTCTATCCCTATTCAAATATGTCTTTCTGTGCGCCTGTGACCTATTCGTCAGCTGTTCACTACGTGTAAAGATAGTAATAGAAAATGAATCACAATTGAGGGCAGAGCCATGACAGGCATTGTAGTTCGTGAAGAACACGTCGAACGTATCCAGCGTTTCAACTCACTTCAAAGCGGGCAATATTGGCGCGCAATGCAGGATATCCCAGAAGAAGCTATCCTGATGGATGAGGTACTTCTCATCGAATCCCTACGTTGGGTTGAAAATCAGCTTCATACCGTCATCCTCCGCGCACATCCGAAGCACTACGAGCAATACGCAACCTTTGTCACAGTAGACAAAGACGGCGTTTCTCACAGTGTTAAGCGAACTGTCAAAGAGCACCGATTCTTGTTTAATGACTTTGTTGAGCTTTTTGTATTCGCTGATGATGCGCGTCAGATCCGTGATGCTGAAGTCGCATTGTGCCAGCAGCGTGTTACCGATCTAACTCAATCTCTGTCGAAGTCTCTCGCTAACCCTGAGGCGATGAAAGCTATTGTGACAGAACGTATTGAGCAAAAAGCCGCAAAGAAAGGTGTAAGTGCGAGCACCATGCCTGCTATCAGTAATAACGCTATTCGCCTGGCTACAGGCTCGGTGGGTAATGCTATTGCAGCGGGCGTGACTGAAGCCGATATCAAGAACATGCGTGATGCGGCCGAGCAAAACCATCAAATAGCGACAATCCAATCCGAGTGGATCCAAGAGCGTAATATCGAAATTACAGCGGCAGTTCAGGCTGTGGTGCCTTATTTTGCCGAAATGGCAGCGGCGCAGCTGGCTGCAACAGAAGATGCGCGTTCTCAGGTTGACAAACTGATGGACGGTATCAAGTCTTTAGATCTCTATATTGGCAAAGACGTCAACGTGAAGGTGATCCGTAAAGGGCAGTCCGCTCCCAGCAATGAGCCTCTGACCTTTGTTCAGCAGAAATTGATGGTCGATGAAGAGTTGGCCATCTACCACGACTTAAGTGACTGGTTCGACTTTGGTGACCTGGACAAGTTCTATCAAGCGCTGTGCAATACCCATGCGCTGGTGGATCAAATTTTCCCTTCGCCGCGCTGCGTACTGGTCATGGCAACGACTCGCCGCTATATCGACTACAAAGACCGTATGGAAAACCTTATTAATAACAGCGAGAATGCCAAGGTATTCTTGATGGTTCGCGACGGCGAAAACCTGTATCGCATCGTGTCCCCTGTGGAGTCTCACCTGGGTGCGAACATGCTGTTCCCGTCTCGGGATGAGCAAGAGCGCTTGTTCCGGGGGATGGATGGGGAACAAATTAAATTCCAAAACGTCGCTTATTCTGATCGGCTGAAGGCGCATGAGCGCATGGCACTGCACTACAAACGTTTCCTGATTATGTGTTGTGGGCTTGACCATCGGGAACAACTATTTGGTGATTTCTACGACCGGAGTCTGGGTCTGAATTTTGTGTCGATGAAATTCCAAGAGCAACATTGCCGCTTCATTCATGATGCTGACGGTACAGGCATGCTGAGTAACCCAGAAAATAAAAAGTATCCATCCTTGGCTGGTTTCATCGAATGGGCAAACAGTCACCTACGTAGCGGCTCTCGTGTGATGTGCCAATGGCATTCACTGGCGAACCCAGAGACTGCGCCAGGTGCAGCCAAAGAAAATGACGATCGTTCCTATGGTTCCTTTAGTTTTACCGTGGACTTTAAAGACGACCGCAACGTAGCTGTAGCCTTTATCAAAGACGGCCTGTTGAATGTCAAAGCGCCAGTCAGCAAGACCAGTTATAGCAACAAGAGAGGAAGTGTGACGCGTGACTATAACGTCAACGTCTGTATCGAAAAGTACAACAAACAGTGGAAGGAAGACGACGCACGTTTGCCTTACCTGTGCCTGGACGCGGTCACCGCTGAGCATCTGGAGCACTACATCTATTCTCGGGCTGTGCGCTCGGACCACACCTACTACATTGCGCTGTTCAAATCGTTGGCTAAGTACCTACGAGAAGAGCGTCAGTCAGAGCAGAAGTCTCGCGACCTGCTGAAAGCAGCGCTGGTGGTAGGGCGTGTGGGGAATGAAGCCGACCAAGATACCGTTATCGACAAAACAGTCATGGCATGGCGTGCAGCGAACCGTGGAGCACCTTTGGCAGAGGCGATGGCCGACAAAGCGCAGTGGGAAAACCTGCTGGGCGTGATGGACATGATCGCCTGCCGGGGCATGAATATGCTGCCTCAGATAGTCGATTTTGCGCGCATAATTAAGGCCGCACCTTTGCGCCTCATTGTGAACACGAATGGTAAATTATCGTTGTACGTTGCGCCAACGGATGGTGAGCGTGATGATCGGATAGAGCCGCATATCTGGGTGCAGCGCATTAACTTCAACCTGACGAAAACGGGAATCAAAGAAGGCTCACGCAGCTGGGTGAAACTGAACGCCTCGAATGTGGCGGAAACAACAATTTTTGAATGGCCGGAGGCGGAGGCGTGGAAGAATCTGAATGCTGCTTTTGGCAGTTATGAAGAAAAACAGGAAGCGTTTAGCTTTGTGGAAAGCAGAGCCGGTGATCTACATCGTTTAAACCCAGCCAACCAAAGACGTCTGGCGGAAATGTCTCATCTTTGGAAAGAAGCTTACTACGAGATGAACTACGTTCATGAGACGGGTGGGCAAGTCCAGGTTCCAGCTTTGATGATCCCGATCGGCATCCGCATTGAAGGCAGTGAATGGAACTTTGTGTACGTGGGCTCTATAAGCCGATCGGTACACTGCATCTATCAGTTGCTGGAAAGTGAGAGCGCCAAGAGCGGTCTGGCGGAGATGTATGCATCGTTCTACAAACACCCTGAAGGGCGCATCAAAGAACTGAGCACAAAGGCTGCTGACATGTGGATGTTTTCCTCTAAGGAAATGCCCGACGTGAACATGTTCAGCACGAACAAGGATCTCGAATACAGCGGGCTGGACTATTCACTGAATAGCAACTCTGTATCCGAAATACACAGCTTTGATGTCCGCTGGCGCTACGCACAGGAATACGTGTCACATCCACATCGTTCTAAGAGCACGCTGTGGCTTGCAGAGAGCCTACGCGATGAAAGCGGCAGGCCTATGATCGATACACTGCTTGGTAGTCCTCACCTCCACCAGGATGCCCCTGTCGATGTGATTGAAGTGACGTTGCCTCAGCGTTATGACGATCCGAATAAAGCGAAGATTGCGAAGACAAAAGCACCATTCAACCATGCTCATTGGTTCGATATCTGCCCTGTTGGGTACAACGAAAATCAATGTCTGGAGGGCATTATTGCACCAGTGAAAACCTTTACCAGGATGACTTTTGCCAACAAAGAACTGGCGTTGCATTACATCTTTTCGCGTAACTCAGAAGCGAGAAAATACCAGACCGGTTACTTCTCCGAGGTGGAAGTGCCATTGCCTGAAGGCGTGACACGCTGGACAACGCGTAATTAATACAGTGTATGAATAGCATTATCAACCGCCCCTGAGGGCATTTAGGAGGTGAATGTGTCTCAAGAATATAACCCGATCCCGCGCAATGTGATGTTCACGGAATTCCTTCAGTTACTGGAGGAAGACGGCTTACCAGCCAGTCACCTGGAAACCGTCCGTAAAATTTTTGCGGAGATCACCCAGCAGGTGAATGAATTTGGTCCGGAGCGTGGTGCGTTGTTGGCACTGGCAGAGGCTCACTCACCGTTTTACCGTGATTTGAAAGCTGAAAAGGACTTTATCAGCGGCGTATTAAACATGCCTATTTTCTTTCACGGAGTATTAAACATGCCTATTTTCTTTCACGGATAAGTAGGCGATATGTGTTTTTATAGGCCGGTTTCCGGCCTATTGCTGTTCATTTAGATAATAAAGAATGTAACCAGAATAAAGCAGATTGCTTTTCGTTATTTCAGCGTCGAAACATTGCTTTAATTCATCAGGTGTTTGAAATCCATATTGGCTTAAATTGTCCTTTGCAAAGCCGGATAAGCGCCAAAAATCGAAACCATTGAATTCCCCGTGTTCTCCAAAATCAAAATCGATAGTGCCCGTTCGTAAATGCACGGCGCATCCGTAACCATGTTTGAAATACCTGATGCCACTATGCAACTCCCCGCTTTGTGGAATGCTGTTTCCTGCCCACGCGTTATTAGATATTGGCAATTCGAACCCTGAGAGCTTCATTAACTCAATGGCTTCAGAAACGCGTTTTAAATAATCATTGATTAGGTCGCGAAGACGACTGTCCATATTAACCACCTTGTTATTAATTTTAATCAAAACAATATCCTCGCTAGCGGTCTTGTCAAGTTAGAGGGGGCTTGATTTTTAAAATGAGGATTAGAAATTTCATTACCGGTTGTCTACGGGGGACAATATCCTGGTCTACCACAACACTTAAGCGAGGAAATATGATCACTTTATTCACCGCAGTGGCTTCTACCTCTGGTGGGGCGCTCTTTTTCATTTGCCTGGGCATTACCTGTTCAGCGATAGCCATGTTGACCGCGAAAGGAGTCAAAGCAAAGATCGCTAAAATTGGCCTGGGTATCTTAGCGGGATATTTCCTGTTATTTGTTGTGACTAATTCAGCGATGAAAACGCAGAAATCTGTCGCAACCTCCATCGCGAAACGCGTACCGTTACCTACTTTCCCCATCGCTGATGCAGAGGCAAATCAGCTGAAGTCTGAGTATCTTGAAGCTATTGCTACTGCGTCGTTGTTCAGCGAGCCCATGCCAACCAAACGTATGATAGCCGTTCAGGAAATGGCGGAAGCACTGGCACAGGAGCAGAATGAAAGGTTGATTCGGATCATCAACGGGAAAGGTTAAGTTGCCCCGTTTTAATCGCTCACTTCGGTGGGCATTTTTTTGCCTGAAGCAAAACCAATCACAAAAGAAATAATTCAAAATAATATAGTTTACGCTATTCGTCAGCGGCTGAGGTCATGGTTTACTAATTACATAGAAACCAACAAGGCTGAATGAAATGAACGACGTGAAAATGGTTAAAGTATTGAGAGATAATACCTTCTGTCACGCTGCGTGGATGGATTTTAAAAAGGTCTTAGGAGAGTCACCTTTTGGTGTTTTCCTGGAGTTTGTAGACCCACGCAATGGTGCATTAGTTCAGCTGATGTTTCCATTCTGGTGCAAGCCTCAGAAAACGTATAAGCCAATGGGTAACGTGTTTATGACCCAATGGCACGGATTAACTCTGACAATCCCGCCCGACTTTGATTGGTGGGTTCAGGCTCAATCTAACGGCATTGGAATGCGTCGTATCGACCAGAAAGTTCAGTTTCTAAAGCACGGGGAATATGTGGAGGTAAATCTGAAAGTCGAAATGGCTACAGTCATTCGCGTTAACCCAGTGTTTTCACCCGAGTTCGACGCTGCCACACATGCTTAGCGTCTGATCAATGAAGTGGGCTTCCCAAACCCACGATACCCCTTAATGCCCATCACCCTCGATGGGCATTTTTTATGATAAAAATCAGCGTGTAATCACTTCGTCAGCGGTCAATCTCATGCTTGAATGATTGGGTCAACAAAATGAATAAACCGAGGAAGTTACGATGACCCCATTAGTCAATGCAAACGAAAAACGTGCTGAAAACCATTTAGCTTCAGCAATCCGTTTCAACGGTTCAGTAGTGACTGTCCGCGAGTGGATTGACGCGTTGATCGCGCAAGGCTACAAGCCAAACGCCAAGGCTGTCCTGAAGGGCAAAGAAGCCAGCCGTATGCAATTGCACCGCTGGAACAATGCTCAGCAAACTGAGCACATGAAAAAACGTGCTAATGCTGGGACAAAAATTGAATACACGATGTCACATGAAGAAAGTGGTAGTTTCTATGACGTGAAAAAATTTGCGTTCGATTACGCTGTATCAATAGCAGGACCGGAATATGGTGAGCCAGAAGACCGTTGCTTCATCGTTTATGCAATTCCTCAGCTACGAAAAGGTGCTGAGTATGAGCGCTGTGTCGCGGCATACAAGCCCGTGTTTGCTGAGGATGAACAGCGCGCTTTGAACATCCTGCGCTTCGACTTTCCTTCAGCAAGGATCTTGTGGTTGGGGATCGCTAAAACTCAAGAACAAGCTTTGTCTCTGGCCGAAACCGCAATGGCCTGATGAGGCGTGCTAAAAAGTTCGACTCCAAGCCTGCACCAGATGGTGTGGGCTTTTTTGTCCGCAAAGCGTCGGCCTTTAACGTGGATTAAAAAAGTATCTTTTTTAAAATCATCGGCAGTGTATCGACCTGGAAATAGTTATGAAAACTGCCTTATTTCTTACCCTGTTCCTGCCTGCAATATCATTGGCTAAGCCACTGTTTATCGGTGATAGCTTAACCTATACCCTCGCGACGAGCGCAAAGAAGCACATCCCAGTAGACGGCCTTTATAAGGAGAGCACAGGGCTTACCGACCGCAGTTCGGTAAAGTGGAACGATTATGTTCAGACAATGAGTTTTCAGGACTATGAGACCGTGGTTATCTCTCTGGGGGCTAATGACGGCATCGGTGCAAACCAAGTCACGAACTACCAGCAGAAGGCAACACAGTTTATCCAGCAAATCCAGCAGAGCAACCCCGGTGCATCGATTATCTGGATATTGCCACCTGCAATGAAGAATCCTGCCACCGAAGCCGCCTTGGTAAATACCAGACAAGCAATCCGTCAGGCGGTGGATGAAACACAGATCGCTTTTTTCGACCCCGAGGTCGCTATTGGGCGTCAGTTTAACCTTACCGTGAACGATGTGCAGGTACGAACCCATGACGGGATACATTACACGAGCAAAGGTAGTGATTTGATAATTGGGAGGCTGTTCAACCAGTAAAAACAGGGGGAATGTATTTTATTTTGAACCTCTTTGTCAGCGCTGAACCTGTGGGATGATCTTCCTATCGAACCAACTCGGGTTTAAAAGGAAGATTCATGGGTGCCAACCGTAGAAACAAGTTTGGGGTCAGCCGTCGCTTTGCTGTCCGTTATGACCGGGCAAATGATCCGGAGTATATGGCTTTGGTTGAGCGATACCAGACAACTAAGCGATACAGCCAATCGGGCAAGGCGGGTGATGACGACCACAAGGAAAGCGTTCGCGCGCTTCATCATTACCACGGGAAAATAGCTGTGGAGTCCTTCCGGAAATAACATTTTCACTACTCGATATTGTTTCTCAAAATAATCTCTTTTCTATTATTCGTCAGCGGCTTAGGTCATGTTTTACTGGTTAAGTAAACAAAACAACGATACCAATAAGAAAAGAGGATTCACATGTCAGATAAGCAAGAATTTATCCAAAGTTTTATCGTCACGTTTAGTGCAGATGCGCCCATTGGATCCTTGCCCAAAGAAGGGTTGGAGTTTTTCCATTCATCTAATCGCAGTGTCTCATTCGGTTTTAATCGACTAAGTGGAAAAGAAGCGATTGGTAGCTTTCTTAGAGCGTTTAAGCCAGACCATGAGTTTGTGCAGCAGCTGGATGAACTGCTTGCGGCTCCTACGCCAGATGAAGGGGCATTGGAGGATTTGCGTGGTTGGATCAATGCGATGGAATGGACGGCAGAAGAGCTGTTGTATGAGCTTCGCAGCGTGGGGGTTATCTCCATTGTCATGAATAGCATCATTTATCGTGGCGCGTTTTTCCACACTGAAGTGACTGGCGCTGCCTATATCGGTGGAAAAATGGAATCGCTGGAATTGAGTGGGGAAACAGTCCTAAAGCAGCTTCATCAAGAGTTAAACGTACAGTACGTAGTCTGACACCTAATCGTTCGGTCTGATCGCAGGCCGAACATTATCGCAACGAGGAAACCCGTTATGAACCAGCTGAAAATCGACAAGCTAAAACAGCAATACGTTTTCACTCAAGACCGTGGTGTTTTCAAGGTCGGGATAGCCCTGCTGGCGAAGCGTGCAAAAGCCGTGGCTCAGTGGATGGGGGTTGTCGAACCGAAGAGCAAAGCAGGCTCTTTCGAGCATTACACCGAGTGTATGGCAATGATGGAAAAAGGCCATCAGTACGCGAAGCGCACCGGTTTGCAATGCACTGGGAACCTGAGTCCTCAGCTGGTGGGCTATGAAGGCGAACGGGTATCCGTTGTCGATAATGCTGGGCATACCCGAAGTTTCTGGGTTGCACGCACTCTGGGATGGATGCCAAGCCATCTTGAAGTTGATCGTCTACCAGCCATGTTCTGGCAGGACAACGATGAAGACGACGTACTGGCTGCTGAAAGCTATCAATCCGTCGTAGTGATCGGGTAAAGCAATTTAAGCCGTCAGCGTGGGGCTGGTGGCTAATTCAATATCAATAAATTGGGGTAAGAAATGCAAGTATCAAATGACGTCCTCGCAGTTCTGTCTGAAGCGCGTGTGGAGGGCAACAAACTCTTCCTGGAAGGCCAGCTGGATCGTCGCCTGTACACCAACACCAACAAGGTGCTTGAAGCCGCTGGTGGGAAGTGGAACCGCAAAGAGAAAGCCCATATTTTTGATGGCAGTGCGGAAGGGCGTATCGACGACATTATCCTGTCTGGATCGGTTGTGGTGCCAAAAGACGACTTCAACTTTTTTCCAACGCCGGAAAAAATCATCAATACGATGGTTACCAGTGCCAATATTCAGGACGGGGATCGAGTGCTGGAGCCGTCCTGCGGTGATGGGCGTATTGTCAAAGCTGTGGCTAAAGCGGCAAAAAACCTCAATATCGTGGCTGTTGAGCTGGATGAAAAGCGCGTTCAGCAACTGAACAGCGACCCTGAAATTACGTCGCTGGTAAACCCTGAATTTACGGGCACAAGCCTTGAACTGGTCAATGCTGATTTTCTCAGCCATGAAATGGACGAGAAATTCGATGTCATCATCATGAACCCGCCTTTCAAAAATAAGGCCGACATTAAGCATACAAACCGAGCGTTGGATCTGCTGCTTTCAGGTGGGGTGTATACGCAAGGTGGTCGCCTGCGGGGCATTTTGTCTGCGGGCGTGCTGTTCCGTGAAGATGCCTTGACCAAGGCCTTCCGTGAGCGTGTGAAACTGCTCGGGGGCTCATTCACTGAACTGGAAGACAAAGCTTTCAAAGAGTCCGGCACGATGGTCAAAACTGTTCTACTGGAAATTGACCTCTAACAGCCAATGTCAAAGCCGCCTTCGGGCGGTTTTTTCGTCAGCGATATCTGCTGAGTGATACTGGAACTTCCCGATACCGGGGGGGAACGCCATCCAAAGTGAGGCGCTGAAAAGAGCGCAGGGGGGATAGATGAAGCCACGAAACATTATCAGCGTAAATCCGAATTCAACCGTCTTTGGCGGCCAGGGTAGTTGGGTTAACGAACACTTGCTGGAGGTGCTGATTAATCGCGGCATGTTCAGTTCGGCGTTAGAGCGATATCGCCAGAGGGGTAAAGGGGTGATGTCTGTTCCCGTACATATCAGCATCCGGTTGTTTGGGATCAGCGTATCGGGTGCGCACATGCTCATTACGCCGTATGGCCTGGTGTGCAAGTTCGATGATAACGAGTTGGGTGAGAGCTACTCATTCGACGTGAGTGGTGAAGCGCGAAAGCTGTGGAAAAGCGTTTGCCATATTGGCTGACAAGTTGGGGTTAAGGGGGTTGTCATGCTGGCACTACTGATCGGCACTTTAACGTTGATGACATTGTCCTTGCTGGTGCTGTGTGGATTGTATGCAAAGTACCAGTATCACGAAACACACAAATTGCCAGGGCTGCGAAGTCCAGTGGTTGTGTGTCTCTCGTTGGCGGTTAAATACATAGGCCTTTTTGGTTTGATGTTGACGGTGACAACGGCTTTCCTAGACTCGTTTCATATCCCAGCTTCAGGGGGATTTGTGTTGATAGCTTTCGTGCTGCATGCGGGTCTTGGTGCGACCTGTACTGTTCTGCACAACCGGCAGCTAATTCGGTAAGATTGTCCACTGAATCAAAAAAGAAACCCGCATAAAAAGCGGGTTTTTTGTTAGTGTAGGAACTCGATTGTAACCGTTTAGTCTATGAAAATGGAGGCAGGGATATTAAAACGCGCAGACAGTTTTTTAATGTGCTCCAGTGTTAATCCTCGTTCACCGTTGAGGATGCGGCTAACGTATGAGCGCGAACCGAGCTCATCTTGAAAGTCTGTCGTATTAAGGTGGTATTGATCCATCAGCGTTCTCAATGCTGCTACACCGCCATTGCTTTTTGCTAAGCGCTCGTTAAATTCAGCAAATTCGGGCGCTGTTTTTTCATACGCATCAATCTTCGCGCAAATCAAGTCGATAAGCGGGTTGTCTGGGTCATTTTCGACAAGGTGCTCAACCAGTTGAACGGCTTTTTCATAGTCTTCGCGAGAATGGCTGTTTCCCAATAACGGCACAATGCTTATCAGGTTTTGTGCTGCGTTTACTGCATCTTGAAACATCATGCTTTTGTTCTCCGGTAGTGATCAGTCAACCTATCGTATTCAGCGTGGGTTGTTATATGTTTCACGAATATTTTCCCCCGGTCAAAGTCGGCAAAAAACATCATTCTTAATGAATTGCCACTGATGTCGATGACCCACCATTTCTCTCTATACTTCATCCGATCAAGGCTGGGGAAAACCTTTTTAAGCTCATCAGGCGTTTGATAACTGTCGCGCTTGAGTGTTCGATATATGTCAGATAGCGCCTGAGCACTGTTTGGAAATCGCTTGGATGCCTGGTCAAAAGGTTCTCTTGATATTACGTGCATTGCATCTCTCATGTTTCCTATTTGTCAACATTGTAGCATCTAAACTATTGGTTGCCAATATGGCAACTAATAAATTAATTATTCTGCTATCTATTCTTCGTCAGCGGTTGAGGTCATGCTTCAATAAAGAGGTAAACAAAACAAACAATATCAATAAAAGAGGTTTCTTATGTACTGCACAGTCAAAGAGTTAATCGCGCACCTGTCCACAAAAAATCAATACGATGTTGTGCTTTCCAAGCTGTGGGATACTGAAGACATCCACCAAGTTTTGTCTGACAATGAGATGGAACCCATTTCTGAATATGAGGCACACAAGGCGCTTCAGCTGGTGGATCGCACTCATGATGCAAACATCGGCATTACATGGGATACGCTGCTCTGTGCAGTGGAGTCGCCACGAAACCTAACAGCTGAGCAATATGCGCTGGCTAATACCTGCTTTACCGTACCTCGCGAACTGTACTCCGTCTGTAACGAAGTGACGCTCCCAGCTGGGTCAATTACCGTGGAGTTTGATGCGTTTGAGCTCCGCTCAGCTATCGCCACGTCCAAACTTACCATTGCAAAAAAGCATGAGCTCGGTGGCTTTGTTAAATCAGTTTCCGGCAGCTGTGATACACCCGCATTCCACTGGAGTGTTTACGCAGAGTGCCGCAACGGAAAATGCACGATCTGCTTGCAGGATAATTTCCAATCCAAAGAATATCGTTGGGTCGAAAAGAGCCTGCAATGAAATAGCGCTGTAACGCTTTCTACGATGCGATGTGGTACTCATCGCATCATTTCGCACAAAACATCGTAAAACTGCTGAGGATCGCCATGAGAGAGCCTCAGGGCATGAAAGGGTAACCAATGCTGACTGAACTTAAACTCCAAGATAATATTCGCTGTTTGAACGTAACGCTGAAATTTGACAAATCCGCGCTGATCGACGCTTTTGCTGTATTGGAAAGAAACCCGCAATTCCTCCATGTTGTCATCTATAGCGAAGCGACGTTCGACGACTTTGATGACTCGGATGAGAGTGTTGAAAACTGCATGAGCGACCCCGTTCTGGCGGTATGGCGATCTGGAGCGTGTATAACTTGGATAGACCGTGCCGATGACACTGAATTTCAGTGCGATTTGCCAAGCATCAGTGTACTGAACTCTACGAGGGATTACGCGTGACCAGTGAAGAAGCCATTAAGCATTTGAGACGCAGTATCTGGGACTTGTCAGGGCAAAAAGAAGCGCAGGCTGAGCGTGTGCTGGCTTACCTGAAAGTGCGTGTCAATCGCGCCAAGGGGCTGGTGGTGAATCCTATTAGCCCAAAGCCGATGACATTCATGCAAGCGATAAGACTGGGCTATATTCGGCAGCAAGGCAACTGGAAAGATGCGCCCTGGGTTTTCGATAACCGCATCATGCCCTCAGCTTCAGCTGCGTTAGATGAAGCTAACAGACAACTCAAAGCCCATTGGGCAGAATAGCCACCCAAACAAAAACCAGTACCTGTGTTGGGCGCTGGTTTTCACTTATCAACTTTTCAACAAGCTAGATCCTAATAATTAACCTAATTAGTTCCTAACAGATCCTAAAAGATCCCTGTCG
>NZ_CP096296.1:0-2683 GCF_033676005.1 Providencia sp. PROV252
GGCGATGGGAATTCAGTTAAGCCGAAGTATTGATAATGCAAATGTCAGTCCGATCATCTTTTTCACAGGTAAAAATCAACGGTTATTAGGTGATATTTCGATGCTAAAACAGCTCGAAGAAAAGGTGCGCTGACGTTAGGTTTACCTATTATTTTATGTATTATCCTATCTATTATTCTATCTCTTATTTTATCTATTTCGTCTGTAATAGGTAGAATAATACATAGAATAAGATACAGAATAATAGATAGACACAAGATGACGTTGTGTTATTTCTTACCCATTAATCCACCTGTTATTCTACCTATTACTTTACCCGTTATTGCACCCAATTTAGGTATAACGGGCAGAATAACGGGTGAAATAATGGGTAGAATCATAGTTTTACTAACTTGCACCCCATGATACTTTCAGTATCAATGCCACTCATTTTCTGGACGAAAATGAATGACATAAGGCTCCGCCCTCTGGCTATTTTCTTCGGCTGGACGCCTGCGAAAAAAACCATTCACCCAAGCCCGTCAAACTCACTGCGTTCGTCTGACCACCCCCTTTTTTCGCCCCTGTATTTGGTCGCTCAAAAATGTGGTGGTCAGACGCTTCGCTTGACGGGGGGCTTTGCCCCCAAAACGAAACACGTTCACTGGGGTTCACTTGCCATCGCTGGGGCGTGTCATTTCGTTTCGGCTCCCCCTGTTTTTCCCTTTCTTCGCTGGACGCTCATCAGGATAAAAACAAAAAGCCTACCGCCCTCGTTTTACTCGGTTGGTCAAATCGCTTCTTGCCACAAAACAAGTTTGTGACTTTCAGCGATTTCGCATCGTTTTACTTGTCAGTTTGCACGATGTTAAAAACGCACTCAGAAGCCCGCAAAACCGTTCTAAACTTTCAGCGTAGATTTGGGTGTTTTATAGGGTGATCGTGTCTTAAAATCGTTTCGAGGGGCTTTAATGGGGATGAACGGGAGGTTTTTGCTAACTAACTCGCCCGTTTAACATAAAAGGGATTGTATGAATCAATTTTAGCTAGAGTTTAAGGTTGTTCAAATTAATGTACAATGATTGCACTGTATAAATAACCAGGTGTAGCATGTATGGAAAAGCACTTTATCAATGAAAAGTTTTCACGAGATCAATTTACGGGGAATAGAGTTAAAAATATTGCCTTTTCAAATTGTGATTTTTCAGGGGTTGATTTAACTGATACTGAATTTGTTGATTGTAGTTTTTACGACAGGAATAGCTTGGAAGGGTGTGATTTTAATAGAGCCAAACTAAAAAACGCTAGCTTTAAAAGCTGCGATTTATCAATGAGTAATTTTAAAAACATTAGCGCCTTAGGTCTTGAAATTAGTGAGTGTTTAGCTCAAGGAGCTGATTTTCGAGGGGCTAATTTTATGAATATGATAACTACAAGGTCATGGTTTTGTAGTGCTTATATAACCAAGACAAATCTTAGTTACGCTAATTTTTCTAGAGTCATATTAGAAAAGTGCGAACTGTGGGAAAATCGCTGGAATGGCACTGTGATAACTGGCGCCGTGTTTCGTGGCTCCGATCTTTCTTGTGGGGAGTTTTCATCGTTTGATTGGTCTTTGGCTGATTTTACTGGTTGTGATTTAACGGGTGGGGCGCTTGGCGAGCTTGATGCAAGGCGAATTAATTTAGATGGAGTGAAGTTGGATGGAGAGCAGGCGCTTCAGCTTGTTGAGAGTTTAGGTGTTATTGTTCACCGATAAAATCTAGGTAAAAAACGCCTAATGCCCCAATGTGGTACTAATCAAAACGGAGCGAAGCGACATCTTCATCTTGTCTTTGCTTTTCTCCATGATCAGTTATTGGGTCATGGTCTCTTAGCTCGTTAATCTGGCTAAGTTTGGTTAGGTTGGGCTTCTTTCGACACTTCGCAATCCAAGAAATCCCTAGTCCGTTGATTGGTGCTCTTATCAGGTACGCACTGTAATCTTTCGATACCGCAGCGTGATTCGGAGGTAGAGCCGGAATTTCGTTTTCCGGTACGTTTTACTACCACAATTTGCCTGTTTATCCTTTCGGAGACCGGGCTAAGTCCGAGTCAATCAAGTGGTGCATTTGGGTTAATGTCGTTGGCTGGTATTTAATGAGAACGTGACAAGCGCCTCTCACGTTGCTAAGATTGGATTGCGACGTCTAATCTGAGCAACGAATGCACAAGATTTAGAGTACCAGAGCCCTGTGATGCTGTCACGGGGCTTTGTTACATCTGGAGCTTGGTAAACCTCATAAATTCAATTCGCAACGCTCGCCGCAAGGCGTGAACTTGTTTCACGTCGAGGAAGCGGAATTTCTCGAAAGCCTTATACTGTCTCCGTTCACACATGATCGGAGGGTGTCTCTATGTCTCAATTATTTCGTTTGGCATCGCCAGAAGATTACGAATACATCGAAGAATTAAATTTATGGGAATTGTCATTTGATAAGCGACCGGTTCAAGGGGTTCGTTGTGAAGATCCGGTGATCGGGGCAGAAAAATATAATCAAGGGCGTGAAAAATTTAAGGCGTTAGCGTCACGGCATAAAAAACACTGGAAACCGAACGGATTGACCTTTTCGGAGTTGATCCGCTGGGCAATAGAATGCGGAACTCCAGAACAATGTCAGCTTGTTTTAGCGTTATACCATTGCACAAACGATGATGATTATCA